>CALDNV010000345.1:0-6825 GCA_937914605.1 uncultured Neisseria sp. | reverse complement strand
ATCTGTACTGTCTGCGGCTTCGTCGCCTTGTCCTGATTTTTGTTAATCCACTATAGATTTCAGACGACCTTCAAGAATTACAGCAACCCCAAACCCCGTCAAAACTTATACCTAAGCGTCCCCGACAAACTCCTCGGCTGGCCGTAGTCGTGGTACATCGTGTCCATGCGGTAGCGTTTGTCGAACACGTTGTCGAAGTTTAGTGTCAGATTGGCGTTTTTGGAAATGTCGTACTGCGCGGTCAGGTCGACCACGGCGAAGGATTTTTGGCGGGAGAGGACGCGGGCGCGTTCTTTGGCTTCATCGTCGTCAAACTCGATATTGCTGAGGTCGCCGTATTTGTCCACAAAGGTCTTGCTCTGCCAGCGCACGCCGCCGCCGAGGGTCCAACGGGTTTTGGGTAGGCGGTAGGTGGTGAAGAGTTTGAAGCTGTGGCGCGGGTCGTATTGGCTGTTGGGCCGGTTGCCGTTTTCTTCGCGGGTCAGGTGCGACTGCACGCCGGCGGTAATGTCCCAGCCTTCGGCGGGCGAGCCGCTGATTTCGGCTTCCCAGCCGTGGGCTTTGGTATTCGCTGCGCGGTAGTAGGTGTCGTCGTTGTCAAATTTGCCCGCTTCGACGGCGACGTTGCGCCGTTTGGATTGGAACACCGACAACGAGGCGTTCAGACGGCCTTCGAGCCATTCGCCTTTCAGTCCAGCCTCGACGGTGCGGCCGGTAATCGGATCGATGGGGCGGCGGTTGATGTCTGTTTCGCTGTTTTCGTGCGGCATAAACAGGCGGCTATAGGAGGCGTAGGCGGAGAGGTTGTCGGTGAGGTCGTAGGTGATGCCGGCGTAGGGGGCGAAGCGGCCTTCTTTGGCTTCCGTATTCGGGCTGCCGCCAACCGGTATGGCTTGGTAATGGTAGCGGGCGTAGTTGGCGCCCAAAAGCAGCGAGAGTTTGTCGGTGGCGTGCAGGCGGGTGGCGGCATAGCCGCTGATTTGGCGTGTTGCGATGGTGTCTCCCTCCCATTTCCAGTCGTTGACGGAAGCAATGGCGGGATAGTCGCGGCGGCGTATGAAATCGTAGATGTCGTCTATGGAATAGTTGCTTTCTGAGTTTGCCCAGGCGCGTTTGTTCCGCGTGCGGTAGCCTCCGATGCCGAATACGGCTTCGTGTTTGCGCCCCCATAAATCGTATTGCCCGTTGAGCTTGAAGCTGAAGGCATGGCTGACGATATTGTCGGCCATTTTATAAAAATTGGCTCTGGCCGAGCTGTCGTCGTGCCTGAGATAGTTGTATGGGGCGTCACCCATACCGGGATTGAGGGTTTTCTCACGGTTGTAGCGGTATTCCAGCTTGGCTTTCCAGTTGTTTTCAAAGCGGTGTTCCAGTCCGGTAAAGAGTTCCGTCGCGCGTTCCCTATACCTGCTGCCTTTGATTTTGTTGTTGTCACGGATGCCGAAGCGGGTTGGGTAGCCTGCGCTATCGTAAACGGGCAGGTCCCCGCCGTAAAATTCTTTTTCTCTCGCGCGCTGGTGGTTGATGCCGGCGTAGGCGGTGGTTTGCGGCGAGAAATCGTATTCGACAATGCCGTAAACCATGTCGGAGCGGTCGCGCGAACCCTCGGTCCAATGCCGCCCGCCCTCGGCGTTGATGACGGCGCGGCCGCGCAGGCTGCCGCTTGGGTTGAGCGGTCCGGACACGTCGGCCTCGGCATTCCAACGCCGCCATCTGCCGATACCGGCGGAAATTTCAGCCTGCCGCTCTTTGGTCGGACGCTTGCGTACCAGGTTCACCGTCGCGCTCGGGTCACCCACGCCGCCCTGCAAGGCGGAAGTGCCGCGCACGACTTCCACCCGCTCGTACGCGCCCGAGTTCAGCAGTTGATTGCCGTCGATTTCGGTGGTCATGCCGTCTATCTGGTAATCGTTGACCGTCTCGCCGCGCGCATACATGTTGGTTACCGCATAGCGCGAACTTGCCGGATTGCCGCTGATACCGTTGACCCATGAGAGCGCGTCGTAAACGCTGCGCTTGCCTTGGTCCTTCATCTGTTTGTCAGTTACCACGCTCACGCTCTGCGGCACCTCGCGCAGCGTCAGCGGCATCCCCGTCGCGGCGTAAGTGCCCGAAGCGGTATAGCCCTTGTTCAACGACTTCTGCCTCTTGCCGCGCACGGTAACAGTGGAAAGGGTAACTGCTGCCGGTTCGGCATCGGCGGGAACGTATGCGTCCGCCGCCTGCGTGCAGACAGGCAGGATAAGTAACAGCGGCGCGCTCAAATGGTAAAACTTCATTGCTACAAATTCTCCTTTCAAGTTCAAACAATAGATTGATAGGATTGATAATAATTTTTGTATAAAAACTGGTAATTTTGTTTCATTTTGTTTTATGCGGAAGACGGGGTAGAAAAATGCGAAACGGGCAGGACGCTATGATGCGGTGAACAGGGATAGGAAAAAGAAATGACATAGGGTTTGTAAAAGTTTGGAAAGGGGATATTGAATACCGTCATTCTCACCCCAGTCTACGCGAAGACAGGCTGAGACGAGAATCCAACACTTTGGATTTCTGGAATCCCTGAAAAATTACTGCAGCCCAAAGGGCCCTTCGGATTCCCACTTACACGGGAATGATGGGTTGTAAATTTCAGACGACCTTTACTTTTGTACCAGCTCGTCAATTCGCTGTTGAATTGAGTTAAATTGGCAAACAAGCGTCGGAATTTTGTTACACTCTGGTTTCTTTACACTTCACACTCACACATCACACAAGGAGGCTTTATGGCATTAATGGACAGTTTGTTGAACGCGGCGGCGCAAGCCTTGGGCGGCAAAGATGAAAACGGACAAAGCTCGTTGACCGAAATGGCGATGAATTTGGTACAACAACAAGGCGGCGTGGGCAATCTGATTAATCAATTGCAACAAGGCGGGCTGGGCGACGTATTGAACAGCTGGGTTTCCAACCAACAAAGCAATCTGCCTGTATCCGGCAGCGATTTGCAAAACGCTTTGGGCAGCGATGCCATCAGCCAAGTAGCGCAAAAGTTCGGTCTCGACAGCCAGCAAGCCGGCGATATGTTGGCGCAGATTCTGCCCAATCTGGTGGACAAAGCCACGCCGAACGGTTCTGCGCAGGATGCGGACGGATTCGGTTTGGACGATATTGCTTCGGCGATATTGAAAAACTTTACCAAGTAAGCAGTAGGAAAAATACAAAAAGGTCGCCTGAAAAACGTTTTCAGACGACCTTTTTGTATGATTCAAATTATCTCTTACTTCTTCGCCGCCCTTCTCGCGCGGATGACTTCGACCACGCCCGGCAGGATGGAAATCACGATAATCGCGACCATCACTAAAGCCAGATTGTTTTTCACCACCGGAATATTGGCGAAGAAATAGCCGGCATAGGAAAACGACAAGACCCACAATACCGCGCCGATGATGTTGTAGCGGATGAAAGTGCCGTAGTGCATACTGCCCATGCCTGCGACAAACGGGGCGAACGTCCGCACAATCGGGACGAAGCGGGCGATGATGATGGTTTTACCGCCGTGTTTTTCGTAGAACGCGTGGGTTTTCTCCAAATACGACTGGCGGAAGATTTTGGAATCGGGGTTGGCAAAGAGTTTGCGCCCGAAAAATTTGCCGATCATGAAGTTAGCGGCATCGCCCAAAATCGCGGCGGCCAAAAGCAGCGCGATCATGACATGAATATTCATGCTGCCGACCGCGGCAATCCCGCCCGCGGCAAACAGCAGCGAATCGCCCGGCAGAAACGGCGTAACCACCAAACCGGTTTCGCAGAAAATAATCAAAAACAACACCGCGTAAATCCATACGCCGTATTGCGCGGAAATCTCGACCAAATGCTGGTCGATGTGGAGGATAAAATCAATAAGGGTCGAAATCACGAGATTTTCCTGAAATAAAAAAGACAGGGGTCGTCTGAAAACAGACGCGTTGCAAAATGTCTGCCATTGTATATGAAACCCATGCCGCGCGCCCCTTTTTCAGACGACCCTGCGCCTTGATGCGCCCTGACAAAACAACGTACAATAAACCCGATTCCAACCCATCCGGTATGCCTTTGTGAACCAGCTTATTTTCGACTTCGCCGAACGCGGCTATCCCGGTTTCGACAAATTCCTCGGAACGGAAAATGCCGAACTGGTTTATGTGTTACAGCATAAACACGACCCGTTTATCTACGTTTGGGGCGAAGAAGGCGCGGGCAAAAGCCACCTGCTGCGCGCGTGGGTCGCCCAAGCGCTCGACGCAGGGAAAAAAGCCGTCTATATCGACGCCGCCGCCACGCCGCTGACCGAAGCCGCCTTTGAAGCCGACTACCTCGCCATCGACCAAATCGAAAAACTGGGCAACGAAGAACAAGCCCTCCTGTTTGCCGTATTCAACCGCTTCCGCAACAGCGGCAAAGGCTTTCTGCTGTTAAGCTCCGAACACACCCCCCAGCAGCTCGTCATCCGCGAAGACTTGCGCACCCGCATGGCGTACTGCCTCGTTTACGAAGTCAAACCCCTGACCGATCAAGAAAAAATCGACGCGCTCGTCAGTATGGCGGCGGCGCGCCAAGTTACCATAGACCCCGAAATCTTCGAATACCTGCTCAACCACTGGCGGCGCGACATGGACAGCCTGATGCAGATGCTCGACACGCTGGACAACTACGCCGTTACTATGGGCAAACGCATCACCCTACCGCTTCTGCGCCAGCTTTTGAAACAACAGGAAACCCAATGAAAAACCTCGCTATCTTCGACCTCGACAACACCCTCATCAACACCGATTCCGACCACTCTTGGCCGCAATACCTCATCAAAAAAGGGCTGGTTGACGCTGCCGAAACCGAAACGCAAAACGAAAAATTCTACCGCGACTACCAAAACGGCTGCCTCGACATCGACGCCTTCCTCAAATTCCACCTCGCCCCGCTCGCCCGTTACAGCAAAGAAGAGCTGGCGGAATTTCACCGCGAATTTATGGCACAGTTCATCACGCCCCACATCTCGCCCATGCAGCGCATGCTGGTGCAGAGCCACCAAATGGCGGGCGACGAAACCCTCGTCATCTCATCAACCAACGAGTTCATCATCACCCCCATCTGCCACCTTTTCGGCATCACCAACATCATCGGCACCCAACTCGAAACCGGTGCCGACGGCCGCTACACCGGCAACTACATCGGCACGCCCAGCCTGAAAGAAGGCAAAATCACCCGCCTGAACCAATGGCTCGCCAAACGCGGCGAAACGCTCGAAAGCTATGGCAAAACCTATTTTTACAGCGACTCCAAAAACGACCTGCCGCTGCTGCGCCTCGTCAACGAACCCGTCGCCGTCAATCCCGATGCCGAGTTGGAGCAAGAAGCCAAAGCAAAAGGTTGGCCGATATTGAACTTCAAATAATCAAAACCGCGCCCGTCGCCCAAACGGGCGCAACCTCTTAGAAAAACAAAGGGTCGTCTGAAAATGGAAAACAATAATGAGCAAAAGAATGCTCTACATAAACTGAATGAAATAAATCAAGACATAGCAAAAACACAAGTTTTAGAGGCTATGGTTGAGGGAACTGCTAAAGCAGCTTATGAACATTTTGAGAGTTTTAATCTATGGTTACTCACTGTATCAGGAGTTATTATTTCTTTTGAAGTTTTAAATGCTGATAAAATTATTGGGTATATGCAATTAAAAGGTTTCTTTTGGTGCAATGTTTGCCTCATAGTCTCTATTATATGTGGATTAATTAGTAAGTATCTAATAACAATAATAAAAAGCCAAATCTATATTGCCCAATATTTAAAAGAAAAATTAAATCCGATTTTTCAAGATTATTCTGTCAAGGAGGAATCTGTACGGCAATACGCAACACAGTCAAAGATTAAAATCTATACTGATTTAGATTTTAATGAAATTACTAAGGATTATATAGAGTTATTCCCCAAATTAGGGAAATGGCTTATTCTACGAAGAATAAAAAAGAATAAAAACAACAACAATGTATTGTTAATGAAATTAGCGCATAATCAAGGGATTTTTGTTTTCCTTCAAACTATTGCTTTCTTCCTTTCGTTAATTTTAGGGATCATTTTCATTATTTGTAATGTTTCCCAACAAACATAAGAGAAATTTATGTCCATCCGCGCCATCATCCCCGCCCTGCTGCTTACTTTTACCCTGCCCGCAGCCGCGCAAACTGTCAATCCGGCAGAATACATCCCAGCATCCGAAAATCCTGCACAACCCATTAAACCCGTCAAACTTTCCATCTTGGTTTCCCCCGAAGGCAAAGCCGTAGAAGTCCACATCCTCGAATCCAGCGGCTATGAAGGACTCGACGAAACAGCCGTGGCAGCCGCCAAAAAAGACAAATACGATGCCGCCGGATACTGGGTGAAATATAAAGGAACCATCGAGTTTAAAAACCAATAGGTCGTCTGAAATGTCCGCGTTCAAACCCATCATCGTTACCACCACCGCCCCGACCCGCGAAGAAGCCGAAAAAATCGGCAGCCTGCTTTTGGAAAAGCAACTCGCCGCCTGCGTACAATACGAAGCCATCACCAGCCAATACCTTTGGAACGGCGAAATCTGCCGCGACGACGAAATCCGCATCACCATCAAAACCTCGCGCCACTGCTACCGCGAAATCCAAAAAAACATCCTCGCCAACCACAGCTACGAATGTCCGCAAATCCTGATGCAAAACGTCTCGCGCGGATACGCCCCCTATTTGCGTTGGCTGAAGCAGTGTCTCGGGTTATAGTGAATTAACTTTAAACCAGTACGGCGTTGCCTCGCCTTAGCTCAAAGAGAACGATTCT
>CALDNV010000344.1:0-6800 GCA_937914605.1 uncultured Neisseria sp. | reverse complement strand
CACTTTAGGCTTGGGCAGGTTGGCTTTTTTCACGCGCGCTTGGATGGTGTCGGCGATGCGTTTGTAGTCCGCCGCCAGCTTGTCGGCCTTTTGCTGTTGGCCGGTCAGCGTGCCGATGAGTTTGGTCGATTGGATGTGTTTGGCGACCGTTTGCGCGTTGTAGTCCAACACCACAATCGGAATACCCGCCTTGTTGATGCGGTCGAGGTCGGAACCCAAGGCTTTATACTGCCAGTCCGCCAAAATCAGCAAATCGGGTTTCAATGCCAATACTTTTTCAACGGAGAACGTGCCGACTTCCACCTCGCCCACGTCGGCAAGCTGGTTCAGCTTGGGCACGGCTTTGCTGAACGCCGCCCAGCTCGGCGGCGCCCAGTCGGACCAAACCGCTTTGGAGAAACCGACCACATTATTCAGCGCGTCCTTGCCGCCGATGGCCATGTAGTCTTGATAATAAAAGCCCAAAACCACGCGTTTGGCGGGCAGGTCGACGGTTACTTTGCGGCCGTTGACATCGGTAATCTGAACCGGTTTGGCATGGACGGCGGCAGTGCCGAATGCCAATGCAGCGGCGAGGGCAAGGGAGGAGAAGCGCGACAGTTTCATTAGAGTAAAATCCTTTTAATAAATAATGTTATATCTAATTTAGATATGAATAAGAATCTTTCTTATTTTTAATGCGAGCCTAATGGATTTAAAATAAACGGAAAAGTTCCGTTATTCAGGGAAGTTTTTATTACAAACGTGATGGTGTTTATTGTTCAGACGACGCCTGCCGTTTGCCTGATATAGTGGATTAACTTTAAATCAGGACAAAGCGACGAAGCCGCAGACAGTACAGATAGTACGGAACCGATTCACTTGGTGCTTCAGCACCTTAAAGAATCGTTCTCTTTGAGCTAAGGCGAGGCAATGCCGTACCGGTTTAAAGTTAATCCACTATAAAAGGTCGTCTGAAACATCAAGCAAAGACATAACCCCTTGTCAATATTCTGTCATTCATTTTTCGAAAGTCCGCCATGCTAACAATTACCACCTGCCTCACCTACCCCGAGCCGCCGTCCAACCTGCTGCCGTTGGCGGACGCACTGACGCGCGACAACATCTCTACCGCCTTCGAGCCCTGGCAAAACCGCCCGAAATCCGCCTTCATCCTGCCTTTGTGCGCATGGGATTATGCGGCGGAGCCTGAAACGTTTGGGCAGTGGCTGACCGAAGCGGAAGCGTGCGGACAAAGATTTATCAACCCCGTCGGGCTGATGCGTTGGAACATGGACAAACGTTATTTGCGCGATTTGGCAGAATGGGGGGCGGACGTAATTCCGAGCGTGCAGACGTCGTCTGAAAAAGAAAAATTGGAAGACATTTTAAAAAATCGGGGCTGGTGGGAAGCGGTCGTCAAACCCGTTATCGGGCAGAGCGGGCGCGGCGTGGCGAAAATCCGGGCGGGAGAAGTGTCGTTGAAGGCGGAGGATTATCCGCAAGGCGTCATCGTCCAGCCTTATATCCGCGAAATCGAAACGGCGGGCGAAACCTCGCTGGTGTTTTTGGACGGGCAATTCAGCCATGCCGTACTGCGTATGCCGCCCCAAGGCGAATGGCGCGCCAATTCCGCCTACGGCGTCGCCGTCAGCCCCGCCGCGCCGCCGAAAAAAGCAATCGAAACCGCACGGCAGATATTGGACATGCTGCCTGAAATACCGGCATACGCCCGCATAGACGGGACGCTGATCGGCGACAGGTTGCTGCTCAATGAATTGGAACTCGTCGAACCCGCCCTTTACCTGCATACCGCTGAAAACGCGGTTGCCGATATGGTGCAGGCGGTGAAGCGCGTTATCGCGGGTTGATAATAAAGAACCAATGCAAAAAAGGTCGTCTGAAAACAAAGGTAGCGAGTTTTAAACCGTGCTATTCTTTTGTTTTCAGACGACCTTTTTAGAAAACCGACTGCGTTCGGCAGTCAACCCTTGATCGGTATTACAATTTGGGCTCCATCATCCAGACTGCGGCGAGTGTGACGATGGATACCAAACTGATGATCATGATTAGATTTAAAAACAAAATTGACATATAGCCTCCGAAATGTTTGCTGTTGTGTTTATTATTGATACTGCCGTTCGGTATCATGGCGTACCGTAAGGCAGTGGCGGCTTTACGCGGATACCCTTTTATAGTGGATTAACTTTAAACCGGTACGGCGTTGCCTCGCCTTGTCCTGATTTAAAGTTAATCCACTATATTGAACCGCTTTGCCGGGCGGGTAGAATAGCATTGTCAGAATAGTTACTTTGTGTATTTACCTAATTTATCAATAAGAAAAAGGCAATAATTATCAACAATCAATAAAAAGCACTATCACTTTCGGATGTTTTTTATCAAACATGGCTCATTAACAGGAAAACTTTTCCAAATCTCTATTTTTATTTGATTTATGCACAATTTTCATATCCGTTTCCGCCGCACGGCGCTCATAGCCGGTGTGGTATTTTTGCCTTTGGCGGTGTTGATTGCCGTCCGTTTGCACACGCACGGCGGTTTTGAATTTGAAAAACCTTTGATGATGTGGGTCCACCATAACATCGGCGAAGGCTTTTTCCCTATTGCCACTGTTTTGCATTATTTGGGCAAAACCGCCATCGCCGTGCCTTTAATCGGCATCGCGGCGTGGTGGCTGTATCGTGCCGGCAACCGTCGCGGTGCGTTGTTTTGCGTGAGCGCCGCCTTGATACCGACGCTGAATATGCTGCTGATTAAAGATTGGTTCGAGCGGCCGCGGCCGCTGTTTTGGCCGCGCATGATTGAAGAGACTAATTTTTCGTTTCCCAGCGGACACAGTACCTTTTCCGCCGCCATCGCCGTCATGATGATTATGTTGTGCAGTGAGACGCCCTATCGGCGTGTCGCGTGGCTGATCGGCATTGCCTTTGCCCTGAGTACCGGCTTTTCGCGCGTTTATTTGGGCGTGCATTACCCGACCGACGTTTGGGCGGGCTGGACAAACGGCACGCTGACCGCGTTGTTGGTTTATTATTTCGTGTTCAGGGGTCGCTATCTTTCAGACGACCCGGCCATTTCCCAAATATCCTCCGATGAATAATTTATCGCCCAATACGCCGTTTTGGCTGCGCAACGGCCACGCCGACACTATTTTCGCCAAATTCCTGCAACGCCCCTCCCCTGCTTACCGGCGCGAGTTGCTGCCCGACAGTACCGGCAAAGCACAAGTTGCCTACGATTTTGTCGACAGCACCAATCCCGACGCGCCGCTGGTGGTTTTGTTTCACGGCTTGGAAGGCAGCAGCCAGAGCCATTACGCGGTCGAACTGATGCGCGCGGTACAAGAAAAAGGCTGGAACGGCGTGGTCGCCCATTTCCGCAGTTGCGGCGGCATCTCCAATACCGCGCCCGTGTTCTACCACTTGGGCGATACGCCCGAAATCGCTTTTATGCTCGACACGCTTGCCGCTCGTTATCCCGTCATTTATGCGGCAGGCGTTTCGCTCGGCGGCAATGCTTTGGCAAAATATTTGGGCGAACAAGGCAGCAATGCGCTGCCCCGCGCCGCCGCCGCCATTTCCGCGCCGGTCGATGCGACGATGGCGGGTACGCGTTTCGACAAAGGCATGTCGCGCCTGTTATATACCCGTTATTTTTTGAACTCGTTACTGCCCAAAGCCCGCGACGTTGCCGATTTGCAGAATGCCCATCCCGACCGCGATGTTGCCGCCCTGTTGAAAAAATGCAAAACGCTGGGTGACTTCGACGATACGTTTACCGCGCCGCTGCACGGCTTCGCCGACCGTTTCGACTATTACCGCCGCGCCTCGTGCAAACCTTGGCTCAAAACGGTAGCCAGTCCTTTGCTGCTGCTCAACGCCGTCAACGACCCCTTCCTGCCGCCCGAAGCCCTGCCGAATGCGGATGAAGTGTCTCCGTCCGTCACGCTTTTGCAGCCCGAACACGGCGGACACGTCGGCTTCGTCAGCCGCGACGGGGGTCGTCTGAACCTGCAATGGCTGCCGCAAACCGTATTGTCTTATTTCGCACAATTTGAATAGCGTTCCCGAATGGCTGTTGGCGTTGCGTTGAAATAAATGGTTGAAACAAACAAAAGGTCGTCTGAAAACCTATATTTCAGGTTTTCAGACGACCTTTTTACTGCTCAAACGGCTGACCGCTCAATCAGTCGTGACCGATATCGACGGTTTTCTCTTTGTAGCGCGTATCGGGAACAAGGACGATTTTTTCGTCCACTTTGCCGATGGCTTTCACGTCTTTGCCCGGGTAGTCCAACTGATGCAGGAAATAGCGGATACAGTTGAGGCGGGCGCGTTTTTTGTCGTCGGAACGGATGATGACCCAAGGCGCGTCGCCGGTGTGGGTGTGGAAGAACATGGCGTTTTTAGCTTCGGTGTAGTCGTCCCAGCGGTCGAGCGACTGGATGTCCACGGGGGAAAGTTTCCAGTGTTTCAGGGGATCGTCACGGCGGGAGATGAAGCGGCGCAGTTGTTCTTCGCGGGATACGGAGAACCAGAATTTGAAGAGGTGGATGCCGCTGGCGACGAGCATACGTTCCAATTCAGGGGTTTGGCGCATGAAGAGCAGGTATTCGTTGGGTTCACAGAAGCCCATCACGCGTTCTACGCCGGCGCGGTTGTACCATGAGCGGTCGAAGAAGACCATTTCGCCTGCGGTCGGCAGGTTTTGGATGTAGCGTTGGAAATACCATTGGCCGCGTTCGGTGGTGGTCGGTTTTTCCAGTGCGACAACGCGCGCGCCGCGCGGATTCAAATGTTCCATAAAGCGTTTGATGGTACCGCCCTTGCCTGCGGCGTCGCGGCCTTCAAACAGGCTGACGATGCGTTGGCCGGAATCTTTGACCCAGCTTTGCACTTTCAGCAATTCGATTTGCAGCTTTTGTTTTTCTTTTTCGTATGCGGCGCGGCGCATGCGTTGTTTGTAGGGGTAATTGGCGGGAAGCGGTGCGCTGCCGGAATCTTCGTCCGTACCGCGTCCTTCGTGTTCCAAAACGGCTTTTTCGAAAACTTGCAACTGGTCTTGCTTTTCGCCTAATTCAACGTTTTCGAACGGTTCTAACTGATGATCTGCCATAGGGTCTCCTTATTGATTAAGTTTGAAATGATATGGTGTGGTATGGTTTGATTCTACTCCTTTGCCCCTCAGCGGACTACATAAAATTACACTGCACCATTTTTTTCGGCGCGGTCTGCTAATTTGTGTAAAAACGGCGTATAATCAGGCTATTTGCACCACAGCCATGCCCTATTTCGCTCTGTTTGACGATGCCGTGAGCGGCCGCGCAAAACTCTATCAAAATCATGTGGAAAGCCGCCTTTTCCATCATAACGAACTGGATTCGCTAAACGATACGCTGCAAAAGGGCTGGCAAAAGGGGCTGCATGCTGTGTTGTTTGCAGACTACGAATTCGGTTTGCCGCTGATGGGGATGGATTCCGAACGCGGCGGCAATCTTGCCCTGCACTGGTTTGCCGACTGCGCCGACATCGATGCCGAAAGCTGGCTTGCCCAAAATTCAGACGACCTCCCCGCCGGTATTTCCACGCCGCAATCCTCCGTATCCGAAGCCGATTACCTCGACCGCATCCGCCAAATCCACGAAGCCATCCGGCGCGGCGACACCTATCAAATCAACTACACCACCCGCCTGCACCTGCAAGCCTACGGCAACCCCGTCAGCCTCTACCGCCGCCTGCGCCAGCCCGTCCCCTATGCCGTCTTGTCCCACCTGCCCGATGCGGCAGGAAAATCCGCATGGACGCTGTGTTTCTCGCCCGAACTCTTCCTCAAAATCGGTGCGGACGGCACCATCAGTACCGAGCCGATGAAAGGCACCGCGCCGATTTTGGGCGACGGTCAAGACGAACGCCGCGCCGCCGAGTTGCAAGCCGACCCGAAAAACCGCGCCGAAAACGTGATGATTGTCGATTTGCTGCGCAACGACCTCGGCAAAATCGCCCAAACCGGCAAAGTGAGCGTGCCCGAGCCGTTTAAAGTATCGCGTTTCGGCAGCGTCTGGCAGATGACCAGCACCATCCAAGCCCAAGCCCTGCCGCACATTACCGCCGCCGACATCCTCCGCGCCGCCTTCCCCTGCGGCAGCATCACCGGCGCACCCAAACGCATGAGCATGCAGATTATCGAATCGCTCGAAGCCGAACCGCGCGGCCTCTACACCGGCAGCATCGGCTACCTGAAACCCTGCGCGGGCGGGCTGGGATTTGAAGGCATATTCAACGTCGTTATCCGCACATTGTTGCTCAAACCCGTTTCAGACCCGATTTCAGACGACCTTCCATTTTCAGACGACCTGGATAGTGGATTAAATTTAAATCAGGACAAGGCGACGAAGCCGCAGACACAGCAAGGCGAGGCAACGCCGTACCGGTTTAAAGTTCATCCACTATATCAAGGCATATACGGCGTCGGTTCCGGCATCGTCATCGACAGCGACCCCGCCGCCGAATATCGCGAATGCGGCTGGAAAGCCCGTTTCCTCAACGAATTGCGCCCCGCCTTCGGCATCTTCGAAACCATGCGCGTGGAAAACAGGCAATGCCGCCTGCTCGACCTGCATTTAGGTCGTCTGAAAACCTCCGCCCAAGCCCTCAACCTGCCCCTGCCCGATGACTGCGAAACCCGAATCCGACAATACATCGCCAAACTACCCGACGGCCTGTTCCGCTTGAAAGCCGAACTCGTTTCAGACGACCTCATCCTCAGCCATGCTGCCACCGCCGAGCTGCCCGCCCCGCAGC
>CALDNV010000343.1:0-18199 GCA_937914605.1 uncultured Neisseria sp. | reverse complement strand
GGCTGACCGACGTTACCGAACTCAAAGGGAAGGACGGCAAACTGTACCTCTCGCCAATCTTGGACTTGTTCAACCGCGAGATCGTCGCCTACGCCATGAGCCGCAGAGCCGACAGCGAAATGGTGAAGGAAATGCTCGAAAAAGCCGCCCCCCGTCTGACTGATAAAGGAACGATGCTTCATTCCGACCAAGGTGTGCTGTACCGTACGGCGGGGTATAGAGAATTGCTTGCGGAGCATTCCATGGTTCAAAGCATGTCGCGAAAGGCGAACTGTTGGGACAATGCGCCGATGGAGAGTTTCTTTGCGGTGTTGAAGACGGAGTGTTTCTATCGTGCAGGGGAATTGACGGTAGATGAATTGATGAAGCAGATAGATGACTATATGGATTACTACAACCGGGAGCGTTGCAGTTTGAAATTGAAAAAGCTGAGTCCTGTCGCATACAGAACCCAGCTTACACAGAGCGCCTGAATAGGCTTTTATGAGTGTCCAAGATTTGGGGGCCAGTTCAAAGTTTTCAGACGACCTTTTTTAAAGATTACGCCTTACAAATCAAATTCAGCCACGACCGGCGCATGGTCGCTGGGGCGTTCTTGCGCGCGCGCGTCCAAATCGACATAAACGTCTTTCAACACGGCAGACAGGGCGGGGCTGATGAGCTGGTGGTCGATGCGCAGTCCGAGTTTGCGTTGGAACATTGCGCCGCGATAGTCAAACCAAGTGTAAAACGCGCCTTCGGGGTGGATTTGGCGCAGGCTGTCGGTCAAGCCCAGATCCAGCAGATTTTTGAACCACTGTCTCTCGATGGATGAGCAGTGGATTTTTTCATGCCATTTTTCAGGATCGTAGCAGTCGGCATCGGCAGGCGCGATATTAAAGTCGCCGAGCAAGACCAGTTTTTCGTGGCGCGTCATTTCGTCGCGGACAAATTCGGTCAAAGCGGCAAACCATTGTTCTTTATATTGGAATTTTGGGCTGTCGAGGGCTTCGCCGTTGACGCAATAGACATTGATGACGCGCACGCCGTTGACGGTTGCAGCGATGACGCGGCGTTGCGGGTCGTCGGGCAGAGTGGGTAGACCGACGTGCACGTCTTGCGGTTCGCTGCGGCTGATGATGGCGACGCCGTTGTAGGTTTTTTGCCCGCTCCAAACGCTGTGCCAACCCATCATTTGCAGGGCGGCGGCGGGAAATTTGTCTTGGTCTAGCTTGAGTTCTTGCAAAACAAGGACATCGGGCTGATGGTCAGCAAGCCAGTTTTGCACCTGCGGCAGGCGGACGTTGAGGGAATTGACGTTCCAAGTGGTGATTTTCATACGGATTCCGTGTGTGAGGGTCGTCTGAAAAGCGTTTCGGGCTTTTCGGGCAAAATAAGGACAAAACAAAAGCGGTTCATGAAAACCGCTTTGTTGGGTAAACGGGGCGCTATTGTAACATCAGGGAATTTCGGCGGCTGCCGGTTTTGAAACAAAAATCCGTTTGAGAAAACAAGGCTCAACAGCCTTTAGGCGGCTTTACGGTTTTCCAAATTGCGCAGCGTATCGAGGATGACGGCGGCTTCTTCGGATACCAGACGGTATTCGATGATGCGGTGGTAGCGGGTGAAATCGATCAGACCTTCGGAGCGCAGGCGCGCGAGATGGTTGGAAACGGCGGTCGCAGGCTGTCTGAGCGCTTCGGATAATTCGGCGATGCTGCGTTCGCTGTCCATCAGCATGAACAAAATGGTCATGCGGTCGGGGTTGGCGATGAGTTTGAGAAGGGAAGAGAGACGTTTGGTTTCCATAGTGAGGCTTTCTTTATCAATAAGATTGGTTTTTAGGGGCTGAAACGGTAGGGCAAAATGAGTTTGATTCTTTTTGCGTTTATCCGTAAATTCAACTGTTTATATCGGGTAAGTATAAAGCAAGCAGCGTGAAAAAGGAGTATGTCCGTTAAAATTTATCGTAAATAATTGTTGTTTCGCCGGCTTTTGAGAAAGTAACCGAATCGGGTGAATATGTTTTTGGAATATGGATAAAGGTTCTCATTTTATTTTTTTGTTTATAAAAACTAAAGAAACTATTTCTATACAAAGCGTTATCGGCGGTGTCGTATTTGGGAACTGTGTCGGGAGGTTCGAAATATTATTGGGGTCGTCTGAAAACAGAGGCAGGGAAGGGCTGTCGGGGAGTGTGATATTTTGCCGACACTTAAAGAGGTGTGGCGGATTGATGTCACAGATTATTTTTGTAGCGGGATTGGGTTTTTGAAGGTTTGCGCGTCGGTTTTGGATTAATTTATGATGAATGCTTGAGATTGAATAATCAGGAGATTTTTTGGATTTGGAAAGTGAAGGGATGGAAACGGTCAGGCAATGTCAGTCTGAAGAATGACTGATTCAAAAAATGATAAGCGGTGTAAATTTTATACAAATGGTATTTTTTATTGTAAATAATATAAATTGCGTTATAATCATAAAAAATTACATTAGCATTATAAATAAGCTAATACATTATAAAAAATAACATTTTTGCCGTCTGTATGGGGTATGGGGAGTGCTGTTCATGCAGGAGCGGCAGTATTTGCGGGAAAATATCATTTATGGATACCGACTTTCTGTCTTCGGGCGGTCTTGTGCTGACGGGTTGTGCAGCGGCATTTGTGCTGGCAACCTGCCTGTCTAAAAATACGCCTGTCAAACAATTTATCAGCCGTTTCGCCGTCAATGTCCGTGCGGATTGCAGCTTGGACGAATCTGTCTATCATGAGTTTCGCGGCTTGGATATTTATCGGGACGGGCAGCATGAACAGATTGATTATGTTTATGTGTCCTGTTTCGGGATTTTCGTGGTTGCCACGCCGAATTATCAGGGCAGGATTTGGGGCGACGACGGCAATGGGATGTGGACGCAGAAGTTTCACAAAAGCAAGACGCTGTTCCCGAACCCTTTATTGAAAAATCAGCAATACATTCGGATTTTGTCTGAGAAGCTCCACCTGCCGACGCGGGCGTTTTCTTCGGTGGTGGTTTTTCCGGGTAATTGCCAATTTCAAACCATGATGCCGGACAATGTTACGGAAGACTCTGATTTTGCCGAATATATTTCACAATATACAGAAGTCGTGCTGATGCCTGAAGAAGTCAAGCAAATCAGGGAAGTGCTGGAAGGCTATGAATTTGATTTGGTTTTCAACCGGCAGAGGTTTGAATCGCATGTATGAACAGGGTGGGGCGGTTTGGACAGATTGGGCATAATCGGTTTTTATGTATTGCAGATTACCTACTTCATCAACCTTCCCCCTAAAAGAACAAAACGTCGTCTGAATCGTTTTCAGACGACGTTTTTCTTCAGATGTTTTTAAGGTTCCGAGCGTCCCAAAACCATCGCATCCCCGTAGCTGAAAAAACGGTATTCATGTTCGACCGCATGGCGGTACACCGCGCGGATGTGTTCCATGCCCGAAAACGCGCTGACGAGCATCAGGAGCGTGGATTTGGGCAGGTGGAAGTTGGTAATCAGGCGGTCGATGACGCGGAAGCGGTAGCCCGGCGTAATGAAAATATCGGTGTCGCCCTGTCCGGCTTTCAGACGACCTGTCTCGCGCGCGGCGGATTCGAGGGCGCGCATGGAAGTGGTGCCGACTGCCCAAACTTTGTTTCCGCGCGCATGGGCGGCTTCGATGGCGGCGACGGTTTCGGGAGGTACGTCAAACCATTCGCTGTGCATTTTGTGTTCTTCGATTTTGTCCACGCGCACGGGCTGGAACGTTCCCGCGCCGACGTGCAGGGTGACTTCCGCTGTTTCCACGCCTTTGGCTTTCAGACGACCTAAAAGCTCGTCTGTAAAATGCAAACCTGCCGTCGGCGCCGCGACCGCGCCCTGATGTTTGGCATAGACGGTTTGATAGCGCGTGTCGTCATCCGCGCCGGCAGCACGTTCGATATAGGGCGGCAGCGGCAGATGGCCGTTTTGCTCCAGCAGCTCGTAAACGGTTTTCTCACCTTCAAAGCGCAGGCAGAACAGTTCGTCCGCCCGCTCCACCATGACGGCACAAATATCGCCTTCGAAAATCAGCTTCGTGCCGGGTTTGGGCGATTTGGACGAGCG
Organism: uncultured Neisseria sp.; assembly: GCA_937914605.1. Lineage (GTDB taxonomy): Bacteria > Pseudomonadota > Gammaproteobacteria > Burkholderiales > Neisseriaceae > Neisseria. Next base: position 14,106 of record CALDNV010000343.1, on the reverse strand, counting down.
GATGTGCGCCAGTGCGGTGTGGTTGTCCAAAACGCGCTCTATCAATGCCTCGATTTTGCCACCGCTCTCTTTTTGTCCGAACAGCCGCGCTTTCATGACTTTGGTGTTGTTGAACACTAAAACGTCGCCCGCCTCAATATAATCAGGCAAATCGCCGAACACGCGGTCTTGCAGCGGCATATCGGGCAGCGCGACCAAAAGACGGCTGCTGCCGCGCACTTCGGGCGGATGCTGGGCAATTAATCGGTCGGGCAGGGTAAAATCGAAATCGGAAATGTCCATAATCTTATTTTGATGCTTACAAATTTTGTCAGGCGGTCATTATACGCACTTTGGCTTTTTTCAGACGACCTTTTCCCTTCATAAACCAACAAATTAGAATAAACACTCGTTGAAAAAATACACATTCGGGCGAAATCTCCGAATCTGCCCGTTTTGTTCAAAAACCGCCTTTTTTCGAGATTTTGCTAGACATTTGTCGGCAAGTTCGGGAAAATAGTCAAATTCATTTACGGGGTTTCTGCTCCTGCGAATGCCCTTTATGCAACCCAATACCGTCCGGCTTGCGCCGTTGCCGCAGGCCGGTTGTTTTCTGAAATATCACGCAACAAACACGGCCGCTTCACGACATTTGGGCCGTATCGTAAAGGAACGAAAATGGATTTGCGCAAATTAAAAAAACTGATTGATTTAGTAGAAGAATCAGGTATCGCCGAAATCGAAGTGACCGAAGGCGAGGAAAAAGTCCGCATTACCCGCGCCACCGCCGCTCCGGCTCCCGTTTATGCAGCGCCCGCCCAAGTAGCGGTGCCTGCACCCGCCGCCGCGCCTGCCGCAGCAGCAGCCCCCGCTCCCGCAGCCCCAGCCGCCCGCGACCTGTCCAACGCGCAAAAATCGCCTATGGTCGGTACGTTCTACCGCGCGCCCGGCCCGAATGCCGCCTCCTTCGTCGAAGTCGGTCAGCAAGTCAAAGCCGGCGATACGCTGTGTATCATCGAAGCGATGAAGTTGATGAACGAAATCGAAGCCGAGAAATCCGGTACGGTTAAAGAGATTCTGGTGGAAAACGGTACGCCTGTGGAATTTGGCGAACCGCTCTTCATCATCGAATAATTCGTTTTCAGACGACCTTCCGGATTGCGGAGAGGTCGTCTGAAATGCTTTCCAACTCAGGATTTCCACCATGCGCCTGCTGTTAGCCATCTTCCTGCCTTTCGCCGTATTCTTCACCATCGGCCGTCCGATTGCGGGCATTATCTGCCTGATTCTCCAATTCTCCTTAATCGGCTGGATTCCTGCCGCCATGTGGGCGGTGTACGCGTTGAGCCAATACAAGACCGATGAAAAAATCCGCAATGCGTTGGGCAAAAGGTAACAAGCAGGTCGTCTGAAACCACAGGAAAGGTCATCATGCTGAAAAAAGTATTAATCGCCAACCGAGGCGAAATCGCGCTGCGCGTCCTGCGTGCCTGCCGTGAAATGGGTATCGCCACCGTCGCCGTGCATTCCGAAGCCGACAAAGACAGTCTGCACGTCAAACTTGCCGACGAATCCGTGTGCATCGGCCCTGCTGCTTCCGCACAAAGCTATCTCAATATCCCTGCTATCATCGCCGCCGCAGAAGTTACCGGCGCGGATGCCATCCACCCGGGCTACGGCTTCCTTGCCGAAAACGCCAATTTTGCCGAACAGGTCGAACAATCCGGCTTCATCTTCATCGGTCCCAAAGCCGAAACCATCCGCTTGATGGGCGACAAGGTTTCCGCCAAACACGCGATGATTGAAGCGGGCGTGCCTTGCGTTCCCGGTTCGGACGGCGCCCTGTCCGACGATCCCGCCGAAATCCTCAAAACCGCCGACAAAGTCGGTTATCCCGTGATTATCAAAGCATCGGGCGGCGGCGGCGGACGCGGTATGCGCGTGGTCGAGAAAAAAGAAGACCTCATTAAATCCGTCGAAATGACCAAAGCCGAAGCAGGTGCGGCGTTCGGCAACCCGATGGTCTATATGGAACGTTACCTGCAACGCCCGCGCCACGTCGAAATCCAAGTGCTTGCCGACGAACACGGCAACGCCATCTACCTTGCCGAGCGCGATTGCTCCATGCAGCGCCGCCACCAAAAAGTCATCGAAGAAGCACCCGCTCCCTTCATCGACGAAAAAGCCCGCGAAAAAATCGGCAAAGCCTGTACCGACGCCTGCAAACGCATCGGCTACCGTGGCGCAGGTACGTTTGAATTCCTGTACGAAAACGGCGAGTTTTTCTTTATCGAAATGAATACCCGCGTCCAAGTCGAACACCCCGTTACCGAGCTGATTACCGGCGTGGACATCGTACAGGAACAAATCCGCATTGCCGGCGGTCTGCCTTTGCAATACAAGCAAAAAGACATCCACATCGAAGGCCATGCTTTCGAGTGCCGCATCAATGCGGAAGACCCGTACAACTTCATCCCCAGCCCAGGTCTGATTGAAAGCTGCCACCTGCCCGGCGGCTTCGGCATCCGCGTGGACAGCCACATTTACCAAGGCTACCGCATCCCGCCGTACTACGACAGCCTGATCGGTAAAGTCTGCGTCATCGGCAAAACCCGCGAGCAGGCAATGGCAAAAATGCGCGTCGCCCTCGCCGAGCTTGCCGTAACCGGCATCAAAACCAATACCCCGCTGCACCGCGATTTGTTCAGCGACCCCGGTTTTGAAAAAGGCGGCGTCAGCATCCATTATCTGGAACACTGGCTGGAAGAACGCAAAGCCAAACAGGACAAATAAAACCGTCCCGCTTGGATAGTCGAAGGTCGTCTGAAAAACCATATGGCTTTCAGACGACCTTTTTTCAGACAGGTTGAAACCTGATTTCGGGTGCACATCCGCGATTGCCGGCAAGCCTAGAATATGATTGAACCAACCTGTCCGCCCCCATTTCACGCAAGAAAAAAACGTGTTCAGGCAGAAAAACAATTCAATCCGAAGTAAGTGGCCCGCTGTTGCGCCCATAGTCCAAACATACCGCAAACGACCAACATCGTGTATTTGACCGTCGTTTCCTAATTTCAGACGACCCCACCGAGAAAGCCCATCATGCCCTATCAACAAATCACCATAAACGTCAACGACGCCGTTGCCGAACGCCTCGCTGATGCCCTGATGGAACACGGCGCACTCTCCGCCGCCATCGAAGACGCCTACGCAGGCACCGAAAACGAACAAGCCATCTTCGGCGAACCCGGTATGCCGACCGAACAAATCTGGCAGCAAAGCAAAGTCATCGCCTTGTTCGGCGAAAATGACGATGCCGCAGCCATGATTCAAGCCGCCAGCCAAGCATGCGGGTTGAAAGACTTGGCATACACCAGCGAAATCCTCGCCGACCAAGACTGGGTGCGCCTGACCCAAGCGCAGTTCGACCCCATCCAAATTTCCGAACGCCTGTGGATTACCCCCTCTTGGCACGAAGCGCCCAACAGCAATGCCGTTAATCTCCAGCTCGACCCCGGGCTAGCCTTTGGAACAGGCAGCCACCCGACTACGCGCCTCTGCCTCAAGTGGCTGGACACACAACTCAAAGGCGGCGAAAGCGTCCTCGACTACGGCTGCGGCTCCGGCATCCTGACCATCGCCGCCCTCAAGCTCGGCGCAGGTTCTGCCGTCGGCGTCGATATTGACGAACAAGCCATCCGCGCAAGCAAGGACAACGCCGCACAAAACAATGTCGACGCACAGTTCTACCTGCCCGACGGTTTGCCGCAAGGACAATTCGACATCGTCGTCGCCAACATCCTCGCCAACCCCCTGCGCATGCTCGGCGAAATGCTTGCCGCCCGTACCAAACAAGGCGGCCGCATCGTGTTGTCCGGTTTGCTGGACGAACAAGTCGAAGAACTCAGCGGCATTTACCGCCAATGGTTCGACATCGAACCCGCCGAAATCGACGAAGGCTGGGCAAGGCTCAGCGGGGTCAAACGCTGATAACGATGTGCTCAAACAAAAGGTCGTCTGAAAACCGATTCAGGTTTCAGACGACCTTTTTCATGCCAATCCTGTATCAATAATTGGTCGAACAGAACTGCTCACGCTTGTCCGCATCGGCGGCATAACACGTCAAGCCCATGCCCGCCGCGTTGCTGTTGCTCGCCTTCGCTCCCGGTTTTTTGTTCACCAAAACCTTGCCGTTTTTCCCGATTTCGACGGTTACGCCTTTACCGTTTTTCAGCTTCCATTTCAACACCTGCGCATCGGCATTCTGACACTTGTTGACCGAACAGCCGCCTTCAGCCGCGACATTACCGTTTTTATAAATCACACACTGCTGCTGGCTGTCGGTACAGGCCGCATAGGCAGCAACGGAAAAACAGGAAATCAGCGCGGCAAGCAAAACAGGTTTCATGGTTTGGACTCCTTGGATGGTGATGATGAGTTTGCAATATCTCAAACTATACGCCTGTTTATATCGGCAAACCATAGGGTATGACGAATGGTTGAAATTGCATTGCCGTTAAAGCATAATGTCATAATCGACACTGTTGTATGATAAAAGGAATAATAAATGAAGAAGTTGTTTTTGGCTGCCCTTGTTTCCGTCACATTGGCAGGCTGTTTTGGTAATAATTTCAGCTGGACCAACGCCCGGCAAATCAGGCAGGGCATGAGTGAAAGAGAAGTGATTGCACTGATGGGCAAACCGACCAGAATCCAACCCTCTCCGATAGGGCTGGTCTATATATGGGGACACCTCAACGCCGTCACCGGCTCCGTCAAGACTACATCAGTCATTGTCAATGATGGCGTTGTGGCTGCCGATCCTATCATTCTGGGTGATCGCAGCCTACCGCTCAATATTTATTGATGGTTTAAAAAATAACGATATGAACCGTCTGCTTGAGGCGGTTTTTGCATTTTCAGGTCGTCTGAATTGGCGTTTCTCTTTGGCAGAAGGGTTTGAACTTTGGGCATGTTCATCAAATATAGTGGATTCGATTTAAAAAAAGAGCCGCAAATCATTTTGCAGCTCTTTTTATAGTGGATTAACTTTAAACCGGTACGGCGTTGCCTCGCCTTGCCGTACTATCTGTACTGTCTGCGGCTTCGTCGCCTTGTCCTGATTTAAATTTAATCCACTATAATACCCGCCTTACCGCTTCAACTTCGCAAACGCATCCGCCATTGCCGAATTGGTCGGGGTGCGGTCGTTGCGTTGGGGTTTGCGGTTGCGGCGTTCCTGATGTCGGGTTTCAGACGACCTGTTGCCTTTGGTTGCGCCGGCTTCGTCATCCAGCCGCATGGTCAGCGCAATCCGTTTTCTGGCGGCGTCGACTTCCAGCACTTTCACTTTCACCACGTCGCCGGCTTTCACGACTTCGCGCGGGTCTTGGACGAACTTATTGGATAGGGCGGAGATGTGCACCAAGCCGTCCTGATGGACGCCGATGTCCACGAACGCGCCGAAGTTGGCGACGTTGGAAACCACGCCTTCGAGTATCATGCCGACTTGCAAGTCGCTGATTTCGTGGATGCCTTCGGCGAATGAGGCCGTCTGAAACTCGCCGCGCGGGTCGCGGCCGGGTTTTTCCAGCTCGGACAGGATGTCCAGAATGGTCGGCAGGCCGAAGCGTTCGTCGGTGAAGTCGGATGCTTTGATTTGCTTCACGCGCTCGCGGTTGCCGATGAGTTCGGCTGCGGTAATGCCTTGTTGCGCCAGCATTTTGGCGACGACGGGATAGGCTTCGGGGTGGACGGCGCTTGCGTCCAGCGGTTCTTTGCCGCCGTTAATCCGCAAAAAGCCCGCCGCCTGCTCGAAGGTTTTTTCGCCCAAACGCGGTACTTTCAGCAATTTTTTGCGGCTGTCGAACGCGCCGTTTTCATCGCGGTAGGCGACGATGTTTTGGGCAAGGGTTTGATTTAAACCGGAAATCCGCGCCAAGAGCGGGGCAGAGGCGGTGTTCACGTCCACGCCGACGGCGTTCACGCAGTCTTCGACCACCGCGTCCAGCGATTTGGCGAGCTGGCTTTGGTTCACGTCGTGCTGATACTGCCCCACGCCGATGGATTTGGGGTCGATTTTGACCAACTCGGCGAGCGGGTCTTGCAGCCTGCGGGCAATGGACACCGCGCCGCGCAGGGAAACGTCCAAGTCGGGAAACTCGCGCGCCGCCAGTTCGGACGCGGAATAAATCGACGCGCCGGCTTCGGAGACGACGATTTTGTGCAGCCCCATTTCCGGCATTCCGCGCACCAGTTCGCCCGCGATTTTGTCGGTTTCGCGGCTGGCGGTGCCATTGCCGATGGCGATGAGCTTCACGCCGTGCTGCTTAATCAGGCGCGACAGCGTTGCCAACATATTGTTTTCTTGGTGTAAATAGACGATGACGGTATCCAGCAGCTTGCCCGTGTCGTCCACCACGGCGCATTTCACGCCGTTGCGGTAGCCGGGGTCGAGCCCCAGTGTGGTCAGCCGTCCGGCGGGCGCGGCGAGCAGCAAGTCTTTGAGATTGCGGGCGAACACGGTAATCGCGTCGGTGTCGGCGGCTTCTTTCAGACGACCTAAGGCTTCGAGTTCCAGCGACAAAAAGATTTTCGTGCGCCAAGTCAGGCGCACGGTGTCGCGCAGCCATTTGTGGCCGTCTGAAACCTTGAAGCGGCGGGCGATGATTTGCTCGTATTCGCTTTGCTGGGTAATCGGCGTGTCGTCGGGCTGGTATTTGAGCGCGATGTTCAAAATGCCTTCGTTGCGGCCGCGCAAAACCGCCAGCGCGCGGTGGCTGGGCATGGCGCGGACGGGTTCGCGATGGTCGAAATAATCGCTGAATTTTTCGCCTTCGGTTTCTTTGCCTTCAACGACTTGTGCGTGGATTTCGGCTTCGCTCCACAACTTATCGCGCAGCGTGCCGATGAGTTCCGCGTCTTCGGCAAACTGCTCCATCAGAATCGCGCGCGCGCCGTCCAGCGCGGCTTTGGCGTCGGGGACGTTTTCGTTCAGGTAGCCCTGTGCGGCGGCTTCCACGTCCTGCGGCTGCTCGGCAAGCAACACGTCCGCCAGCGGCTGTAACCCGTGTTCGCGCGCGATTTGCGCTTTGGTGCGGCGTTTGGGCTTGTAGGGCAGATACAAGTCTTCCAGCGCGGTTTTGTTGTCGGCGGCCTCGATTTGCGCCCTGAGGTCGTCTGAAAGTTTGCCTTGCTCTTCAATACTTTTTAAAACAACGGCTTTGCGATCTTCCAACTCGCGCAGGTATTGCAGCCGCTCGGCAAGCTGGCGCAGCTGCGTATCGTCCAGCCCGCCTGTGGCTTCCTTGCGGTAACGGGCGATAAACGGCACAGTCGCACCGTCGTCTAAAAGCTTGATAGCGGCATTAATTTGCGCAGTGGTGGCGGAGAGTTCTTGGGAGAGGATTTGGGTGATGTTCATGGGGGTCCTTGTGTGAAGGGTGCAGACTGCCTGAATCTGATTATTGGCGATAGTTATTCAGGTTGTATGTATAGAAAAGGTCGTCTGAAACCCGCTATTATAGAGGATTAACATTGTTGGCGGGTTGGTGCTTAAGATTTTGGCAGCCCCCGCCATACTTGTTTTCAGACGACCTTTGGGTGACTAAGGTTGAACGGATGGTGCTGTTGTTGCTTGGACTTTTTTTGCACCGAATGTGCCTGCCGAGTGTTCATGATCGTAGTAAACACCAGCAATTTCGGCAGCGGCAGGTCCGTAGAAGCCGCCTTTGACTTCTAACATGTCTGGGGAGAAGGATTTGGAACTGTTGTCAGTTGCGAAAGTGTTTCCCGTGATTTTGGCAGTAAATTCGCCGCCGATATTTCCTTTGAGCGTTTTTTCGCCGAAATCTGCCCAAAATTTATGTCCGCTTCCTTCATATACGGCAGAACCGCTCAAGGGCATATCTGTCGTGGCGTATCCTTGGACGAAATGCAGGTGTTTGTGTTCGGCAGGATCCCATCCCAGTGCTTTTAATTCACTTTCTGCATAGCGGCAGTCTTCATCGCCGGATTCGCAGCCTTTTGCTGTCGGATAATAATATTCGCCATGTACGGCGTATTTCAAATCTGTCATCACGGTTTTGCGGATGACTTGACCGTATTCATTGCTATCGGTTGTATTTATTTCTCCGCCAAGCACTGCGCTGTCAGGAAATAATTTGATTTTTTCGCCATCAACAACCAAGGTGTATAGGTTATCGCTTTTTCCAATCTCTCTAGGGCCGGTGCCATAGTAATCTCTATAGGGAGGAACTTCATAGGTGCGCGGTTCATCGTATTCGACGGCAATGCTGCTGATTTCTTTGCTGATGTTTTCTGTTGGCTGGGCGGGGCAGCAGGGGGGATGATAACGGGCGGCGTGGTGGGTTTGTCTTCCGGTTGAGGCTGGGTTTCTGCTGTGTTGTTTTCTTTGTTTTCAGACGACGTGTTTTGGGGTGGTTCGGCGGAATTGTTATCAGTCGTTGTATTGTCTGATTGCTCGGCAGGTTTGCTTTCTGCGGGTTTGCTTCCGTTTTCGGGTACGGTCGGGGTTGGGTTTGTTGAGGGCGTTTGTCCGCTGCTGCCGCAAGCTGATAAAGCCAAGGCAATGATTAGGGCGGGGCATACGCGTGTGAACAATGAATTCATTATTGTCTCCTATTAAGATGGTTTCCGCATGTAAGAAAAGTTGCGGGAATGATTATATCTTTTCAATATTATTTTGCTAAGTGGGTAGGTCGCGGGATAACTTGTGATGAAGGCGCACAAGATGCCTCCAGGTCGTCTGAACGTCCTTTCAGACGACCCCTTCTTACATTTTCAGCTAAAATACGCGCCATTAAAGGACAAAGCCATGATGACGCCCGAAACCCAGAAACAGCTCAAAATCACCGACGTTTCCGCCAAGAAGCTCGACAAACTCAACCTCAACACCGCATGGGATTTGGTTTTGCATTTGCCGCTGCGTTATGAGGACGAGACGCATATCATGCCGATTAAGGATGCGCCGATTGGCGTACCGTGTCAGGTTGAGGGCGAGGTCATCCATCAGGAAGTAACGTTCAAACCGCGCAAGCAGCTGATTGTCCAAATCGCCGACGGTTCCGGCAGCGTCCTTTTTCTGCGCTTCATCCACTTTTACGCCAGCCATCAGAAACAGATGGCGGCCGGCAAACGCATCCGCGCCGTGGGCGAAATCAAACACGGGTTTTATGGCGACGAGATGATTCATCCGAAAATCCGCGATGCGGAGAGCAGCGGTTTGGCGGAAAGCCTCACGCCGATTTATCCGACCGTAAACGGTTTGAACCAGCCCACTTTGCGCCGCATCATTCAGACGGCGTTAGACGTTACGCCGCTGCACGACACCTTGCCCGATGCCTTATTGGGTCGTCTGAAACTGCCGCACCTCGCCGAAAGCCTGCGCCTTTTGCATTCGCCGCCGCCGAGTTTCACCATCCACCAGCTTTCCGACGGCGCGCTGCCCGCATGGCAGCGGCTCAAATTTGACGAACTTTTGGCGCAACAGCTTTCCATGCGCTTGGCGCGGCAGAAGCGCGTCAGCGGCACGGCGGCGGCATTGGGCGGCGACGGCACATTGACCCAAGCCCTGCGCCACGCCTTACCGTTTGCCCTGACCGATGCACAAGAACGAGTCGTGTCCGAAATACGCCGCGACATGGCGCAAACCCACCCCATGCACCGTCTGCTGCAAGGCGATGTCGGCAGTGGCAAAACCATCGTCGCCGCCTTGTCCGCGCTGACCGCCATCGAATCCGGCGCGCAGGCGGCCGTGATGGCGCCGACCGAAATCCTTGCCGAACAGCATTTCATCAAGTTCAAACAATGGCTCGAACCTTTAGGACTCGAAGTCGTCTGGCTCTCCGGCAGCCAGCGCAAAAAAGCCAAAGACGAAGCCAAAGCCAAACTCGCCGACGGCACCGTCAAAATCGCCGTCGGCACGCACGCCCTGTTTTCAGACGACGTCGAGTTCCAAAATCTGGGCTTGGTGATTGTGGACGAGCAACACCGCTTCGGCGTCGCCCAACGCCTCGCCCTCAAAAACAAAGGGCGCGACGTCCACCAGCTGATGATGTCCGCCACGCCCATCCCGCGCACGCTCGCCATGAGTTTTTTCGCCGACTTGGACGTGTCCGTCATCGACGAATTGCCACCCGGGCGCACCCCGATTAAAACCCGCCTTGTCAACAACGTCCGCCGCGCCGAAGTCGAAGGCTTCGTCCTCAACATCTGCCGCAAAGGGCAGCAGGCATATTGGGTCTGCCCGCTGATTGAAGAAAGCGAAACCCTGCAACTGCAAACCGCCACAGAAACCCTCGAGCAGCTTCAGGCAGCCTTGCCCGAACTCAACATCGGCTTGGTACACGGGCGCATGAAAGCCGCCGAAAAAGCCGAAGTCATGGCGGAGTTTGCCGCAGGCCGTCTGAACGTCTTGGTCGCCACCACCGTTATCGAAGTCGGCGTAGATGTGCCCAACGCCGCCCTGATGGTGATCGAACACGCCGAGCGCATGGGCTTGGCGCAGCTGCATCAATTACGCGGACGGGTAGGGCGCGGCGCGGCAGAAAGCGTGTGCGTCCTCCTGTTTGCCGAACCCTTGAGCGAACTCGCCAAAGCGCGGCTGAAAGTCATCTACGAACACACCGACGGCTTCGAAATCGCCCGCCAAGACCTCAACATTCGCGGCCCGGGCGAATTTCTCGGCGCGCGCCAAAGCGGCGTCCCCATGCTGCGCTTCGCCAACCTCGAAGAAGACCTGCATCTCTTGGAACAGGCGCGCGAAATCGCCCCGATGCTGATTGAACAAAACCCCGAAATCGTCGAAGCGCATCTGGCAAGATGGCTTGCCAGCAGGGAAGGGTATTTGGGCGTGTGAGGCCGTCTGAAAAGGCTTCGCCTGCGGATAGAGTGGATTAACTTTAAACCAGGACCCGTACTATCTGTACTGTCTGCGGCTTCGTCGCCTTGTCCTGATTTAAAGTTAATCCACTATAAAAAGGTCGTCTGAAATCTTTTTCAGACGACCTTTCGGGTTTTATGGAAAACCGGCTTTATTTTGCGCCGTAATTGGGTTGCAGCAGGGCGCAGGGTTGGCGTTCCCTGCGGCTGCGGCGGCTGCGTCCGGCGATGGTGCCGCAGGCGGCGCCGGGATCGGTTTTGTCGGCTTTTTGGGATTTGTCGCCGCGCTCGTTACGTTCATTGCGTTCGCTGCGGTTGTTCCGTTCGGAGCGGTTTCTGTCGCTGCCGCGGCTGCGGGTTGGGGCGGTTTGGGTGTCTGCGGCAGCATCGCCGTCAGCGTCCGCGCCCCACCAGTTTGGTTCGAAGCCTTCGATGCGTTCGACTGCCAAGTCGTTGCCGGTCAGTTCTTTGATGGCTTCAAACATTTTCTGTTCGGTTTTGTCCATCAGGGAAATGGCGACGCCGTCTGCGCCTGCCCTGCCGGTGCGTCCGATGCGGTGGACGTAGTCTTCGGGCTGGGTCGGCAGTTCATAGTTGATGACGAAGGGCAGCTCGGCGATGTCCAGTCCGCGTGCGGCGACGTCGGTGGCGACGAGGACGCGCAGGCTGCCTTCCTTGAAGGCGTTGAGGGTTTCGAGGCGGCTTTGCTGGGATTTGTCGCCGTGGATGGATTGGGCGGCAAGGTTGCGGCGTACGAGGTCGCGGGTGACTTGGTCGACGCTTTGTTTGGTTTTGCAGAACACGATGACTTGGTTCATCTGCAAATCGACAATCAGCCGCTCTAAAAGATTGCGTTTTTTGAGCGCGTCAACGGCGATGATGTGTTGCTCGACATTGGCGCTGGTGGTGTTTTGCGCGGCGACTTCGACGATTTCGGGCGCGTTCATGAAGTCTTTGGCGAGTTTGCGGATGGGAGGGGCAAAGGTTGCGGAAAAGAGCAGGGTTTGGCGTGGCTTGGGCAGCATCTGCATGATTTTGCGGATGTCGTCGATGAAACCCATATCCAGCATACGGTCGGCTTCGTCGAGAACGACGATTTCGACTTTGTTTAGGTTGATGTTTTTCTGTTTGACGTGGTCAAGCAGCCGGCCGACGGTGGCGACGACGATTTCGCAGCCGGCGCGCAGGTCGGCGGTTTGTTTGTCCATGTTGACGCCGCCGAAAAGGACGGTGTGCCGCAGCGGCAGGTTTTTGATGTAGCCCTGCACGTTTTGGTCGATTTGGTCGGCAAGTTCGCGCGTCGGGGTCAACACGAGCATACGCACGGGGTGCATCGCAGGCGAGGTGCTGGAAGTGGCGTAGCGTTTGAGGCGTTCCAAGCTGGGCAGCATAAAGGCGGCGGTTTTGCCTGTGCCGGTTTGGGCGGCGGCGAGCAAGTCGTGGCCGGCGAGTGCTTTGGGGATGGCGGCGGCTTGGATGGGCGTCGGGTTTTCGTAACCTTGTTCGGTCAGCGCGGAAACGATTTCGCTGCCAAGCCCGAGTGAGGCGAATGGATTCATGGCGGTATCTTTCTGTCCAGACGGGATGCGGAATGCCGCGAGGGGTCGTCTGAAACGGGAGGATGTTTTGATTGTGTGTTCGGTAGGATGCCGCCGGCAAAGTGTGCGGCCGGTTTACGGCAAACCGCAGAAGTGGGGATGTGGTCTCTGCGGTATGGAAAGGTAAGCGCGATTATGCCATAAAACCCTTGCGCCGCCCAACGGCAGGCGGTCGGGGCGTTGGGATTGGGCGGTGTCGCCGGGATGGGAAGGAAATTTTTTACATTGCCATGCCGGCGGCGTTTATGTCTCTTAAATTTTTGAAACCGCTTATCATTTCCTGACGGCATTTACTGTCATAGTTCAAACTTATCAAAACCTTTCATATGTAAATGAAACTAAATCGTACTGATGAGACTCTGTTTTGAGACAGACGCAAATTTGCGCTGTAAACCATCAATCACAATAGGAATATACGACATGAAAACTTTATTGATCGCCGTTGCCGCTGCAAGCCTGATGCTGGGTGCCTGCTCTAGCAGCAAAACTACTGAAGAAGCTAAAACTCCTAGCGTAAGCGTTGAAGAGGCAATCGCTCAATGTCAACAAGCTTCCGGTGCAAACCAAGACCGCGCCGTGTTCGATGCATGTATGAAAGACAAAGGCTACCAACGCAGCGCCGCTGAAGGCGCAGCCGCAGCTGCTGCTTCTGCACCTGCCGCACAATAAGCACAGCTAGGAATTATTGATGTATCACCCGATCTGTTCGGGGTCATACATCAACAATTTCTCGCCATGCTTGTTCCGCCTGATTCCATTCACTCCCGGAAGGTAGGGCGGGCGCAAACGGAAAGGTCGTCTGAAAACAGTTTTCAGACGACCTTTCCGTTTGTTTTATCCGGCGGATTCGGTTATTACAAGGCGCGGTCGAAATACAGCGGCACGCCCGATGCTTCGCTCATGCGCAGCAGGTAGTCCATAACCTTCTGCGGCCACTCGACACCGCGTACGACGGTCAGGTTGCGCAATATCGGGAACACCAATATGTCTTCCATGCCGATTTCGCCGTTCAAACCTGCGCCGCCTTCGGTCATCAGCGTTTCCAGTTCCGCCAAATCCCCGTTCAGCCGTTGCACATACTGACCGGTTTTCTCCAAATTGGCGGCGAAGCTGCCGATGCTTTTCTCTTTTTTATCCGTGAAATATTTCACCGCTTCCGGCGTTTCAAATTCGGGCAGCCCGAGTTTGATTACGCGCGGCTGGACGAGTTTCAGGTTGTATTCGCCCACTTTGTCCAACCATGCCTGGATTTCGGGGCGGGTTTCATCTTTCAGACGACCCTCGCGGTCAAGATAGCGGACAACGTCCAAACTCTCGCCCATAAACGAACCGTCTTCTTTTTGCAGGATGGGCACTTGTTTCGCGCCGATCATGCCGATCGGCGTTGCCTCGTCGTCGTTTGCCAGCACGACTTCTTCAACGTCCGCGCCAAACAGCCCCGCCGCCATCCGCGCACGCACGCAAAACGGGCAATGGTCGTAAATATAAAGCTTCATCGGATACTCCTTTTCAAGTTCATCAAACGGACGAACCATATCATTTAAGGTCGTCTGAAACAACCCGCTTACAGACAATATAGTGGATTAACTTTAAATCAGGACAAGGCGACGAAGCCGCAGACAGTACA
>CALDNV010000342.1:0-2019 GCA_937914605.1 uncultured Neisseria sp. | reverse complement strand
GCTTGGTCTTGTCCCTACCTATGGATTTAACAGCATCCCATACCTCCGACGCACTTTCTTTAATATCCTTCCACGCCCGCTCAATCAACCCAAGATTGCCCAGTACGCGTTTTGCCATATCCTCCGACTCTTCGGAGAATTTCCGCTGCACCAATGCAACCGCGTCCTGTTCCCGACCTTGTGCCTGCAAAGCCTTGACCTGCTCGTAAACATCGGCAGTCATTGTCCGGTAGGTGGCTGATAGGGACACCACGGCTTTCAGCGGGTCTTTGGCGATTTCAGTATATTTCTCAACCAAATCGTCAATACTTTGTCCCGTTGCCTGCGACTGGAGGGTAATACTCCGTGCGAACTGTTCGTAATTGTCCGCTGCAACCTTGCCGCTTGAGACCAAGGCCGTAATTGCAGCACGCGCATCAGCATAGCCGCCCGTCGCTGCCCCGACCGAAACAGCGATTTCCTGCATCCTGTCTGCAGTAATCCCTGCTGCATCTCCGGCAAGTATCAAGGCTTTACGGTATTCGCGCGATTCCTCCGCACCCTGATACATCGCATAACCCAATGCCGCAATGCCGCCGCCCAACCCTGCAACAGCAAGGCGCATAGGGGAAATGACCGTGGCCAGCCCCTTAAGCATACCGCCGAAGCCGCCATACATATCACGCAACTGCCCACCCTGTTGCATCATGATCAGAAACGGGCTTTGCCCGCCTGCAAGCTGGGTAACGATGTCGGTAATTTGTGCCGGGGTCTGCCGCAAGGCATTATTGAACTGCTTGACAGACTGCGTAGCGCGATTGGTCTGCGTATTATGCCTGTCCAATTGGGACAGTAGCGGATTAAGCCGTGCAATATCGATACCGCGCTGGCGCGCAAGCTCTTCGTAATATTCTCGGTTTGCCTTACCGCCTGCAATCTTAACGGCTATATCGCGACGGATGGCATTTTCCAGAGAAGCCAAAGACCGTTCCGTCCGCTTCGATGCCGCCGACACTACCGTTGACGATTTCTCCGCGCCGTCGCCACTGTGTACCAATCCGTCAGAAATACGCCGCCCCTGGGAAGATGCCACGTCCCCCAAAGACTTGATGGACTGTTTTGCCTTTTCTACGCCGCTGACGACACCGCCTGTTTCGGCGGTAATATAAATCTTGGTTTCGTTATTCATGTTCGCCTGCCCACATTGACAACACTTCAAGCTCCATCATGCGGACTTTCTCCAACAGTGTTTTCCGTTTCTTCGGCTTGATATTGCCGCATTCCATAACCGCTGCAACGGCGGAATAATCCAACCCCGTCGCACCCGACATTCCGATACGCCACTGCGTCGATACTGCAATAAACAGTTGCACCGCCTGCCAGTTGCACGGCCATACGCCAAAAGTGGTCTCCTCTTCTGAAAAATCGTCCGCCGAAAATCCGAATACATTCAATTCCGCCGCGTCAGGCTGCTTCTCATAAAGCGCACGCGCGGCGGCAATCAGTTTCCCTCGCGGGCATTGAAGACTTCCTCAACATAGCCGTTGACGACGGCAAACACCGCCATCGGATAGCTATCCAGCAGGATTTCGACATTCTGCCGGTCGAATGCTTCTTCCAAATCCCAGCCTTGAACACAATCCAAGACGGTATCTGCCGTCCAGCCGTCTTTATGCTTTTCGGTAAATTCTTTCATTGCCTTGCGGCCGCGCGCCTTAAATTCAAATTTGACGTCCGCAGGTTCTGCACCGGGAACAGGGATTTTTACGGTATGTCGGAAAGTCGCATCAGGCTTCAAAGTGAGTTTTGCCATTTCAATACTCCAAATAAATAAGGTTGCCCGAGCAACTCGGACAACCTTCATATGCCGATAAAATCAATAACGGTTTACTTCGCCGGAAATGGCGTAGGACAATGTTACCGCCATTACTTGGTTACGAACCAATTCGGGGGTTTTATTCATGCTGGGATAACCGTTATAGCAAATCAGCCCACCACCTTTCAAAACCACTTTCAAAGGCCACTTGCCGCCTTTATCGC
>CALDNV010000341.1:0-1161 GCA_937914605.1 uncultured Neisseria sp. | reverse complement strand
ATATCAAGAGAGCCTGTCTAGAGAAGAAAGTGAACAACCAGAATTATGCTACATCACTGGTAAAAGAGATTATGCGGCAAAGGCTTATCCCAAAATTGAGGGTAATGCGAAATTGGTTTCTGCTAATGATACCAGTGGCTTTACTTTTCTTGGTCGGTTCTTATCAGACAAGCAAGCAGTAGCTTTGGGGAGAGATGTTTCTCAAAAAGCCTTTAATATGCTGAAGTGGCTTATAAAACGCCAAGGCATCCGAAACGGAGATCAAGTTACCGTCGTCTGGGCAATCAGCGGCAAACCCGTTCCGTCGCCGATGAAAGACATTTCCGCCGAACTGGATTGGGCGGATATGGGCAACTGGGACGTCAGTGCGGTCGAAAATCCCGATGAAATTGCCGCCCAAAGGCTACCTGAAAATTCGGAAACACCCCCCGATTGGTCAGTAAATATCGGGCGTGCTGCTGCACAAATTATCAAAAAGAAACTGCATGGCTATCAGGCGGAATTGAAAGCCCACGAACAAATCTCTCTGATTATGCTCGATTCTGCAACGCCGGGGCGTATGGCATTAACTTATTACCAAGAATTTTTACCTGCTGATTATTTTGCCAATTTGGACACATGGATTGACGATTTTTCTTGGTATCAGCGTTACAGCATTGAAGTCCCAAATGGCAAAAAAACCGACAAGCGCACCCAATGGCGTTTCGTCCCGCCGTCGCCTTACAGCATTGCCGAAGCCGTGTACGGCAAATCCCTGTCCGACACGCTCAAAAAACAACTTTATGCCCGCCTTCTGCCCGTTATCGTAGGCGGAACATCCGTGCCGATTCCTGAAGATTTGGTGCGTCAAAGTTTTCAGGCAGCCTGCAATCCTAATGGCTGGGAAAACTGGGAATGGCAAAGAAACATCGGCGTCGCCTGTGCCCTATACAAAGGCTGGCGCGCTCGTCATCACGATTTATCACAACGGAGAACTTACCCTATGAGCTTGGATACCCAAAACCGTTCGCGCGACTACTTATACGGCAGGCTGCTTGCCGTCGCTGAAAACACCGAATCCTACGCCCTGTATCTGGCCGGCGAGAAACGCGCGACCACCGCCGAACGCTATATGCAGCGTTTTGCCGAACATCCGTTTGCCACATGGCGCAATATCGAGCT
>CALDNV010000340.1:0-5717 GCA_937914605.1 uncultured Neisseria sp. | reverse complement strand
GGCGTTATTTCAGACGACCTCTTTTTTAAAATTGCTTTTCGGAGTGTATATGAACTATTCGTTTACCGAGAAAAAACGTATCCGTAAGAGTTTTGCAAAACGAGAGAACGTATTGGACGTTCCCTTTTTGTTGGCAACACAAATTGATTCTTATGCGAAATTTCTGCAATTAGAAAATGCTTTTGATCAGCGTACTGACGATGGTCTGCAGGCTGCATTTAATTCTATTTTCCCTATCGTAAGCCACAATGGTTATGCGCGTCTGGAGTTTGTGCATTACACGTTGGGTGAGCCTTTGTTCGATATTCCTGAATGTCAATTGCGCGGAATCACTTATGCCGCCCCCTTGCGCGCGCGTATCCGACTGGTTATTTTAGACAAGGAAGCGTCTAAACCGACAGTCAAAGAAGTTCGTGAAAATGAAGTGTATATGGGCGAAATCCCATTGATGACTCCAAGCGGTTCGTTTGTCATTAACGGTACCGAACGTGTGATTGTTTCTCAATTGCACCGTTCTCCCGGTGTGTTCTTTGAGCATGACCGCGGTAAAACCCATTCCTCCGGTAAATTGTTGTTCTCTGCCCGAATCATTCCTTACCGTGGTTCGTGGTTGGATTTCGAATTTGACCCGAAAGATTTGCTGTATTTCCGCATCGACCGTCGCCGCAAAATGCCGGTTACGATTTTGTTGAAGGCTTTGGGCTACAACAATGAGCAGATCTTGGATATTTTCTACGATAAAGAAACGTTCTATCTGTCTGAAAATGGTGTCCAAACCGATTTGGTTGTAGGTCGTCTGAAAGGTGAAACTGCCAAAGTTGATATCTTGGATAAAGAAGGCAACGTCTTGGTTGCTAAAGGTAAACGTATTACCGCAAAAAATATCCGTGATATCAGTAATGCGGGATTAACCCGTTTGGATGTGGAGCCGGAAAGCCTGATTGGCAAAGCTTTGGCCGCGGATTTGATTGACCCTGAAACGGGTGAAGTATTGGCTGTAGCCAACGATGAAATCACTGAAGAGTTGTTGGCAAAATTTGATATCCATGGTGTAAAACAACTTACTACGCTTTACATTAATGAATTGGATCAAGGTGGCTATATTTCCAATACTCTGCGCACTGATGAGACTGCTGATCAGCAAGCGGCGCGTGTTGCGATTTACCGCATGATGCGCCCGGGCGAACCGCCTACCGAAGAGGCAGTCGAGCAATTGTTTAACCGCTTGTTCTTCAGTGAAGACAGCTACGATTTGTCTCGCGTAGGCCGTATGAAATTCAATACGCGTACTTATGAACAAAAATTGTCTGAAGTACAACAGCAGTCTTGGTATGGCCGTTTGTTGAATGAAACTTTCGCAGGTGCTGCCGAAAAAGGCGGTTATGTCCTGAGCGTCGAAGATATTGTTGCCTCTATTGCTACTTTGGTTGAATTGCGTAACGGTCATGGCGAAGTGGACGATATTGACCACTTGGGCAACCGTCGTGTGCGTTCGGTAGGTGAGTTGACTGAAAACCAATTCCGCAGTGGCTTGGCTCGTGTAGAACGTGCCGTAAAAGAACGTCTGAATCAAGCGGAATCAGAAAACTTAATGCCGCATGATTTGATTAATGCGAAACCTGTTTCTGCTGCCATCAAAGAGTTCTTCGGCTCAAGCCAATTGAGTCAGTTTATGGACCAGACCAATCCCTTGTCTGAAGTAACCCATAAACGTCGCGTATCTGCGTTAGGCCCGGGTGGTTTGACCCGTGAACGAGCCGGTTTCGAGGTGCGAGACGTGCATCCGACTCACTATGGTCGCGTATGTCCGATTGAAACGCCTGAAGGTCCGAACATCGGTTTGATTAACTCATTGTCCGTTTATGCACGTACCAATGATTATGGTTTCTTGG
This sequence comes from uncultured Neisseria sp., assembly GCA_937914605.1. Lineage (GTDB taxonomy): Bacteria > Pseudomonadota > Gammaproteobacteria > Burkholderiales > Neisseriaceae > Neisseria. The sequence goes on along the minus strand of CALDNV010000340.1, from coordinate 3,825 downwards.
AAACTCCTTACCGCCGCGTTATCGACGGCAAAGTAACCGAGGAAATCGATTACTTGTCTGCCATCGAAGAAGGCCGTTATGTGATTGCACAGGCAAATGCTGATTTGGACAAAGACGGTAATTTGATTGGTGACCTGGTAACTTGTCGCGAAAAAGGCGAAACCATTATGGTAACGCCTGATCGTGTGCAATATATGGACGTGGCAACCGGTCAAGTGGTATCCGTAGCGGCATCCCTGATTCCGTTCTTGGAACACGATGATGCGAACCGTGCATTGATGGGTGCCAACATGCAACGTCAGGCCGTACCGTGCCTGCGTCCTGAAAAACCGATGGTTGGTACCGGTATCGAACGTTCTGTTGCTGTTGACTCTGCTACTGCAATCGTTGCCCGTCGTGGCGGTGTGGTTGAGTATGTCGATGCCAACCGTGTTGTGATTCGTGTTCATGACGATGAGGCGACTGCCGGTGAAGTGGGTGTCGATATTTACAACTTGGTTAAATTCACTCGTTCTAACCAATCTACCAATATCAACCAACGTCCTGCCGTCAAAGCCGGCGACGTTTTGCAACGCGGCGATTTGATTGCTGACGGTGCATCTACCGATTTGGGCGAATTGGCTTTGGGTCAAAACATGACCATCGCCTTCATGCCGTGGAACGGTTATAACTATGAAGACTCGATTCTGATTTCCGAAAAAGTGGCTGCGGACGACCGCTATACTTCGATTCACATTGAGGAATTGAATGTTGTTGCCCGCGATACCAAGCTGGGTGCGGAAGATATTACCCGCGATATTCCGAACTTGTCCGAGCGTATGCAAAACCGTTTGGACGAATCAGGTATCGTTTATATCGGTGCAGAAGTGGAAGCAGGCGATGTGTTGGTAGGTAAAGTAACGCCTAAAGGCGAAACCCAACTGACTCCGGAAGAAAAACTGTTGCGCGCCATCTTCGGTGAAAAAGCATCCGACGTAAAAGACACCTCTTTGCGTATGCCTACCGGCATGAGCGGTACGGTTATCGACGTTCAAGTCTTTACCCGCGAAGGTATCCAACGTGACAAACGTGCTCAATCTATTATCGATTCCGAGCTGAAACGTTACCGTCAAGACTTGGGCGACCAGTTGCGTATTTTTGATAACGACGCATTTGACCGTATTGAGCGTATGATCGTCGGCCAAAAAGCCAACGGAGGTCCTATGAAGCTGGCTAAAGGCAGTGAAATCTCGACGGAATATCTGGCGGGGCTGCCTAGCAAACACGATTGGTTCGATATCCGTTTGGCTGATGAAGATTTGGCCAAACAATTAGAACTGATTAAATTGAGTCTGCAACAAAAACGCGAAGAAGCGGACGAGTTGTACGAAATCAAGAAGAAAAAACTGACCCAAGGCGACGAATTGCAGCCTGGCGTACAAAAAATGGTGAAAGTCTTTATCGCCATCAAACGCCGTCTGCAAGCCGGTGACAAAATGGCGGGCCGCCACGGTAACAAAGGTGTGGTATCGCGCATTCTGCCTGTAGAAGACATGCCTTACATGGCGGACGGTCGTCCTGTGGACATCGTACTGAACCCGTTGGGCGTACCTTCCCGTATGAACATCGGTCAGATTTTGGAAGTTCACTTAGGTTGGGCAGCAAAAGGTATCGGTGAGCGTATCGACCGTATGCTGAAAGAACAACGCAAAGCCAGCGAGCTGCGCGAGTTCTTGAACAAACTCTACAACGGCAGCGGTAAGAAAGAAGATTTGGATGCCCTGACTGATGAAGAAATCATCGAACTGGCTTCCAACCTGCGTAAAGGCGCATCTTTCGCATCGCCGGTGTTTGATGGTGCGAAAGAATCCGAAATCCGCGAAATGCTGAATTTGGCTTACCCAAGCGATGATCCTGAAGTTGAAAAACTGGGCTTTAACGACAGCAAAACCCAAATCACACTGTATGACGGACGCTCTGGCGAACCGTTTGACCGTAAGGTAACAGTAGGTGTGATGCACTATCTGAAGCTGCACCACTTGGTTGACGAAAAAATGCACGCGCGTTCTACCGGTCCATATAGTTTGGTTACTCAACAGCCTCTGGGCGGTAAAGCTCAGTTCGGTGGCCAACGTTTCGGTGAGATGGAGGTTTGGGCGCTGGAAGCATACGGCGCAGCCTACACGCTGCAAGAGATGTTGACCGTGAAGTCCGACGACGTAACAGGCCGTACCAAAATGTACGAGAACATCGTCAAAGGCGAACACAAAATCGATGCCGGTATGCCTGAGTCCTTCAACGTATTGGTTAAAGAGATTCGCTCACTGGGCTTGGATATCGATTTGGAACGTTACTAAACAGAAGTTTTCAGACGACCTCTCTAGGTCGTCTGAAAAAGCGGTTGCAGAATAAGAATGAATGAATCGAAATCTGAAAATATCAGGTCGTCTGAAACCGTAACGTACCGTTTCCAATATCGAAAATCCGCCATGCGGTAAAAATACTTCCTTCAAGGAGCAAAAATGAATTTGTTGAACTTATTTAATCCGTTGCAAACTGCCGGCATGGAAGAAGAGTTTGATGCCATCAAAATCGGCATTGCTTCTCCCGAAACCATCCGTTCATGGTCTTACGGCGAAGTTAAAAAGCCTGAAACCATCAACTATCGTACGTTCAAACCTGAGCGTGACGGTCTGTTCTGCGCCAAAATCTTTGGTCCGGTCAAAGACTACGAGTGCTTGTGCGGAAAATATAAACGCTTGAAATTTAAAGGTGTAACCTGTGAAAAATGTGGCGTGGAAGTAACTTTGTCCAAAGTGCGCCGCGAACGCATGGGTCATATCGAATTGGCCGCGCCTGTGGCACACATTTGGTTCTTGAAATCCCTGCCTTCTCGTTTGGGTATGGTGTTGGACATGACTTTGCGCGACATCGAGCGCGTATTGTACTTTGAAGCATTTGTTGTGACCGACCCCGGCATGACTCCGCTGCAACGCCGTCAATTGCTGACTGAAGATGACTACTACAACAAACTGGACGAATACGGCGACGATTTCGATGCCAAAATGGGTGCAGAAGGTATCCGCGAATTGTTGCGTACCCTGGATGTAGCAGGCGAGATCGAAATCCTGCGCCAAGAACTTGAGTCGACCGGTTCAGATACCAAAATCAAAAAAATCGCCAAACGCTTGAAAGTATTGGAAGCCTTCCATCGTTCCGGCATGAAACTGGAATGGATGATTATGGACGTGCTGCCGGTATTGCCGCCTGATTTGCGTCCTTTGGTTCCGTTGGACGGTGGTCGTTTTGCCACTTCCGATTTGAACGATTTATACCGTCGCGTCATCAATCGTAACAACCGTCTGAAACGCCTGCTGGAACTGCACGCTCCTGACATCATCGTCCGCAACGAAAAACGTATGTTGCAAGAAGCGGTTGACTCGCTGTTGGATAACGGCCGTCGCGGTAAAGCCATGACCGGTGCCAACAAACGTCCGCTGAAATCATTGGCAGACATGATTAAAGGTAAGGGCGGTCGTTTCCGTCAAAACCTGCTGGGTAAACGTGTGGACTACTCCGGTCGTTCCGTGATTACCGTAGGCCCATACCTGCGTCTGCACCAATGCGGTCTGCCGAAAAAAATGGCTTTGGAACTGTTCAAACCGTTCATTTTCCATAAACTGGAAAAACAAGGTCTGGCCTCTACCGTTAAAGCAGCGAAAAAATTGGTAGAACAAGAAGTACCGGAAGTATGGGACATCTTGGAAGAAGTCATCCGCGAACATCCGATTATGCTGAACCGTGCGCCGACCCTGCACCGTTTGGGTATTCAAGCGTTTGAACCTA
>CALDNV010000339.1:0-5719 GCA_937914605.1 uncultured Neisseria sp. | reverse complement strand
GCTGATCCGTGATGATCGTAATTGGGGGAGTAAGGGTCATTATGACTGTCAGCACTGTCTACCGCCATCATAAACAACAACCAAAGTATGGTTGTTATCCACACGCTGCCCGCCACAGTAGCAGGTCGCAAACGATGGGAAAACAGGACATAAACCAGATTCGCCGAACAAAGCATCAACATACCGGCAATCAATGTAAGCTCGAAGCGATCGGGTATTGCCTGACTGAACCATATCGAAGTCGTGATGATAATAATGATACCGCCAGCCAATGAAAGACCGGCAAATGCTCTTTCGCTAATACGGGGGAAATTCATCTTGATAACTTTTCAAAACTGTTCTTCTGAATCAAAGAACATTCATATACGGATGATTGTTTTCAGACGACCTGCACATTCAATAGCAGCCCTCTGAAAACGCTTCCCCATTGTACCCGAATTTCATTAACCTTTTGTAACCCCCGAAATCAAAGCGGCACAGGTTCGGCAACCAGCCATTCTACGCCTACATCGCCCAAAACCTTCTGCATGGCGGCTTCAGGTACGCGGTCGGTAAATACTTTGTCAAACGAACCGATGTCGCCCAGCCTGACCAAGGCATTGCTGTTGAATTTGCTGTGGTCCACGCCCAAATACCTGACCCGCGCATTGGTCATCATCGCCTGCATGACGCTGACTTCTTTATAGTCGTAGTCCAAAAGCGATCCGTCGCTTTCCACGCCGTGCGTACTCATAACGGCATAATCAACTTTAAACTGATTGATAAAATCGACCGTCGCCACGCCCGTAATCCCGCCGTCCAAGGGGCGCACGACGCCGGAAGTGATGATGACGGTGTAGTCGGTGCGCGCGGACGTGATGGAGGCGACGTAAATATTGTTGGTGATAATCCGCAGGTTTTTACGCTGCTTGACCAACTCGGCGGCAACGGCTTCCATCGTCGTGCCTATGCTGATAAACAGCGACGAATTGTCGGGAATGTGGGCGGCAATCAGGCGGGCGATGGCGTTTTTTTCATTTTGGCAGTGTTTTCGCTTGCCTTGCGCCACGCCGCCGGAAATATCGCCGACCGACGCTCCGCCGTGGTAACGCTTCAACTGCCGCGTTTCGCTCAATTCCTGTATGTCGCGGCGTATGGTCTGCGGGGTAACGTCCAAGGCTTCCGCAAGCTGCTCGACCGTCATGAAATGCTGCTCGCGCACCAGGGAGAGGATGTGTTCGTGTCTTTGTATTTTTGGTTTCATCTGGATTCGTTTCAATTCGTTCCGGTTCGTTTGAATTCGGATTGTACGCCTTTTGCCCAAAATCGGAAAAGGCTGCCGCCGATTCGGCTTTACCCAAAACCAAAGGTCGTCTGAAAACCTGAATCCCGGTTTTCAGACGACCTTTTTGCTGTGTCCGTGTTATTCCGCTTCGTATTTGCGTTCCAAACGCTCTACGCACGCGCTTAAGTGTTTGCGCATGACTTTGACCACGCGGTTGCGTTTGCCGTTGACCAGCAGGTCGAGGATTTCGCGGTGTTCGGAATGGGTGTGGGTGTTGATGGTGCGTTTTTCATGACGCTGCGCATCGAAGACGGCGACGATGAGCGAAGAGCGGGCGCACAGGGTGTTCATGATGTCGAACAAGACGTTGTTGTCGATCAGGCGCGCCAGTTCGACGTGGAAGGCGTTGGACAGGCGGTTCCAACCCACGCGGTCGCCGCTGTCGGACGCCTGTTCTTCACGCTCGATCATGGCATAGAGCGGCTGGAGGCGGGTTTCCAAATCGGGCATATCGGACAGGAGGTTCAAAATCATGCTTTCCATTTCGATACGCGCGTTGAACACGTCCTGCATTTCCTTCAAATCGGGAACATGAACGAACGCGCCGCGATTGGGTTGCAAATCGACGATTTTGTCGTGTGCCAACAAGGACAGCGCGCCACGCACGGTATTGCGCGAGCAAACCATCTGGCGGCACAGCTCGGATTCGGTCAGTTTTTTGCCGGGCAGCAAAACATGGTCGGTGATGCCGTCCAAAATCAGGGCGTAAACGCGGAACAGCTCCGAATCATGCCTGCCTGCCGGCATCATGGAAGAAGGGGTAGGCGCATGGAGGGTATCGTTATCGGTATTCATTATTTAAGCTCTCCTCATAGTCTGGCGTGTCATATCGTTTGAAATAACAGAAATTTTTCAGCGGCGGCAACCCGCCCCGTATCGCTTTTTGCTTGATTCCATTTCGATATAGCACAAAATCTGATTAAGATATAATTAAAAATTGTTGACAATCTCTAGTGAAGCTTGCACAATATCCTCACAAGGCCAAGTTATGAAGGCTGATAGAGAGAGAATCCACAATAAGCAAGCAGATATATTCATGGTGTAGCGTGAATATATCTGCTTTTTTTGTCGGGCGGCCTTTATTCACGCTTTAACAGTATTCCGCCTCTAAACGCTTTTCAGACGACCCCTGAAAGATACGGGAGGTCGTCTGAAAAATTACTCTGCTTCGACGGTTTCAAAACTGTGGGTGATTTTCGCCGCCTTGCCCAGCATAATCGAGGCGGAACAATATTTCTCGGCGGACATCTGCACGGCGCGCTCGATGGCAGATTCGGTCAGGTTGTGTCCGATGACTTTAAAATGGATGTGGATTTCGGTGAACACGCGCGGGGCATCGTCGGCGCGCTTCGCGGTAACCGTCGCCTGGCAATCCACCACCTTTTGACGCTGCTTCTCGGCAATCATCACGACATCGATGCTGGAACAGCCCGCCACACCCAAAAGCAGCATTTCCATCGGGCTGGGGCCGCGTTTCACCTGCCCTTCCGCCGCCGCGCCTTCCATGACGACGCTGTGTCCATTTTCGGTCGTGCCGACAAAGCACATTCCGTCTATCCATTTTGATGTAACTTGCATGATGTCTCTTCCGCGAAGTTGAAGTTGGTTTGCCCAATATTGTAAACAAATTTGACTGATAAATATAGCAAGAGGTCGTCTGAAATTTCCGTTTCAGACGACCTTGTTCAATCCCGATAAGCCCAATGATTGACCGGACCGTGTCCCGCGCCGATGTTCAAAGGGTTGCGAATCGCTTCGGTAATGTATTTTTTGGCGGTTTGCACGGCTTCAAGCGTCTCGAAACCTTTTGCCAGCTCGGCGGCGATACAGGCGGAGAACGTGCAGCCCGTACCGTGCGTATGCGCCGTCGGGAAGCGGCGGTCGGCAAATTCAAACACGTCATCCGGTGTAAACAGCCAGTCGATGCAGTATTCGCTGCGGCTGTCGCCCAAATGCCCGCCTTTAATCACCACGTTTTTCACGCCGCAATCCTGCAGGATTTTGGCGGCGCGTTCCGCATCTTGGCGGCTTTCAATACGCACGCCCGTCAAGGCTTCCGCTTCGGGCAGGTTCGGCGTCAGAATGTCGGTATCAGGCAGAAGCAGGCGTTTCATCGCTTCGACGGCGGAATCCTGCAACAGCGGCGCGCCGCCTTTGGCAATCATCACCGGATCGAGGACGCGCTTGCCGAAACGGCATTTTTTCAGATTTTCAACAACGCATTCAATCACTTGAGCCGTACCCAGCATCCCGATTTTATAGGCGCGGATTTCAAAATCGGCGCGGACGGCTTCGATTTGCGCAGCAATGATGTCGGTCGGAACCAGATGCACCGCCGATACGCCGAGCGTATTTTGCGCGGTCACGGCGGTCAGCACGCTGGTGCCGAACACGCCGCGCATCTGAAACGTCTTCAAATCCGCCTGTATCCCCGCCCCGCCGCCGGAATCCGAGCCGGCGATGGTCAGCGTTTGGACGAATGTTTCTTCCATTTGGCTTCTCCTATTGTTTGGTTTGATGAAACGGTTCGGATAGCGGTTTGAAGTTTTTTGCGTTTGTTTGGACCTGTCAGCCCAATTTTTTTAATTCTCGGCTCAAGATGCCGTGTATTTCCAGCGCCGTTTCGTAGCGGTCTTCTTTGGCGGGAACCGGCTCCAGAAAATGCAGCTCCACCTTGCTGGAAGGTTGGCTGATGATCATGCAGATGGATTGCCACAGGCTGGTATCGCCCACATAAGCCGCCTGAAGGTTCGGACTGGTGCCGTCGGGATTGGGGTAGCGGCAGAGCATGGGGATAATGGGAACGCCTGCATCGTAGGCAGTTTGGAAAAAGCTGGGCTTGAACGGGAGGATTTCATAACCTTCCGTACTCGTCCCTTCCGGGAAAATGGTTACGGTATCGCCGTTTTTGAGGGCTTCCGTTACGGTGGCGATTTTAGCGGTATTGCCTTTGGTGCCTTTATTGCGTGAAACGTAAACGGTCTGCGCCTGCGTGGCGAGATAGCCGACTACCGGCCATTTGGCGACATCGTCTTTTGCCACAAACCGACCCGGAAATGCGCCGTTGACCGCCATGATGTCCAACCAAGAGATATGGTTGCTGATTAACAACTGCGCCTGCCCTTCCTGAGGCAGCGTGCCGAAGGTTTCCAGCTTCATGCCGCATGAAGCGAGAACGCGCAGCGACCAGATTTGGATGGCACGCAGTTTGCGCCGTTTGCTGTAAAAGGGAAACAGGAAGAACATTTCCGCCATACCGTAAAGCAGGCAGATGCCGATGCAGAGCAGGCGGAAGGTAAAACGTAGTTTGGCAATCATAAGGTTGTGGTGTGTGCAATCTTGGTATAGGGTGAAACCGCTAAAAATCGGTTATTTGCTGATTTCACAATAGTTGAGGTCGTCTGAAAAGGTTTTCAGACGACCTTTTGGTCTTTATGGTTTAGGGGCAAAACGTTGGAGGTAACGGTCTGCCAGGCGGGTGATGTCCATCATGATGAGCACGTCGGCGCAGTTGAACGCTTCATCGACGCAAGGCTCGCCGCAGAACCATGCGCCCGCATTGAGGTAGCCTTTAATCAGCGGCGGGACGTCCGGTTTGTCCGACGGGGTAATTTCGTCCCACTTGAGCGGATTGAGCGGCTTGACGCACCATTTTTCAGGCGCGAGGTATTTGGATTTCAGGGCATGATACAGACCCGCCGCATCGCTGCCGCCGTCGTGCATATCAATGCTGCCGCAGCCTATCATGAAGCGCAGGTTTTCGTCTTTCATGAATTTGACCAAACCCGACCACAAAAGCATGACCAAACCGCCGTTGCGGTAGTCGGGATGGGTGCAGGCGCGGCCGAGTTCGACGGTTTGCGGCAAGATGTCTTTCAAAGGGGACAAGTCAAATTCGTGTTCGCTATACCAGCCGCCGACTTTTTTAGCGGTTTCTTCGGTAATCAGGCGGTAGCAGCCGATGACGTCTCCGGTTGCGTCGTCAAAAGCCAAAAGGTGGTGGCAATGTTCGTCGTAAGGATCGACATCGCGACCGTCGTCGCTTTCGATTTCCGCCCCTAGCTCTTGGGCAAATACCTGATAACGCAAGCGTTGTGCTGCTTCAATTTCCGCCTGCGTTTCCGCAAGGCGCACGCTCAGACCGATTTTGGGGCCGGTTTGGTTGAAACGGCTTTGGGACATGAATTTTCCTGTTTTGTACATTGGATAATCGATTTGCGATTATAGCGGATATGGGGCGGAATTTATATTGAGTTCGGACAAGTGAAGCAAATTAGGGATAAAATGACTATGCAAAAAGAATTTTTTACAACAGAATGGGGACAACAGTTTTCAGACGACCCCTCCCCTATTTTGAAAACATCCTGCATCCCCTTTCCCCAATACAGACAACCC
>CALDNV010000338.1:0-1718 GCA_937914605.1 uncultured Neisseria sp. | reverse complement strand
CTCTAAGGTGCTGAAGCACCAAGTGAATCGGTTCCGTACTATCTGTACTGTCTGCAGCTTCGTCGCCTTGTCCTGATTTAAAGTTAATCCACTATACAAATAAGACAAGACCGTTTGCAATCCGTCGATTCATGATTCCGGCTTATCCGCAGCCGGTTTTTTCTTACGCGTGCGACGGCGTTTACGATTCGGCTTGCCATCCGCGCCATCGCTTTGCCCGTGTTGCCGGCGCTGTTGTGTGGCAAGCGTCATTTCCGCGCGGGCTTCCGCATCCGCATGCTGGAACTTAGTCCACCATTCGACCAAATCCCGCTCCACTTCGCCAACCTCTCCGCGCAACACAAGGAAATCGTAAGCCGCACGGAAACGCGCTTGCGCCAACATTTTGTGCGGACGCGCGCCGCGTGTGTAGTCGAATTGCGGCTGAAGCTGCCAAATTTCCCGCATGGTCGCGGCAAAACGCTGCGGCACACCCCAGCCTTTTTCGACCGTCTCGCGCATGGTGTTCATCGCTTCGGATAAAGCGTGCGCAGGTTTTTGACCGCGTTTGATGTTGTCCTGCCAATGACGGTTCAAAACCGGCCACAATACGGCGGCAAGGACAAAGCCTACCGACACGGATTTGTCTGCGCGCAAACGTTCGTCCGTATTTTTCAAGGCGAGAGAAATAATGCGGTTTTCAGGTTTTGCAGCCGATTTGAGCGCAGTCAGAAGCGGATGGACGTCGTCTGAAACGCCGAGAGAATTCAATCGTTTCAGACATTCTCTGGCATAACCGGAAAACAGCAGCTTCATGATTTCGTCAAACAGACGCGCTACGGGTTCGTGTTTCAGACGACCTGCCTGTTCCGGAATCGGTGCAGCGGTGTTTTCTTCCACGTCAAACCCAAGTTTGCCCGACAACCGCACTGCCCTCAGGATGCGGACAGGGTCTTCCTGATAACGTTCCGCCGCATTGCCGATCATTACCAGCTTGCGGTCGGCAATATCGCCGACGCCGTGATGGAAATCGACGATTTCTTCTTTAATCGGGTCGTAATAAAGCGCGTTACAGGTGAAATCACGGCGCATGGCATCTTCTTCCATACTGCCGTAAGTGTTGTCCTTCATAATCCTGCCGTGCGCATTCTGCTGCACTTTACCGCCGCCCCTAAAGGTCGTGACCTCTATGGTTTCCGGCCCGACCATGACGTGTACGATTTGAAAGCGTCTGCCGATGATGCGGCTTCTGCGGAAAATCTTATGAACCTGCTCCGGCGTCGCATCGGTGGCGATATCGAAGTCTTTAGGCTCGACGCCCAGCAACAGGTCGCGAACCGCCCCGCCGACAACATAAGCCTGAAAACCTTCGTCATGCAAACGGCGGACAACTTTTTCCGCCGCAAAACTCAACATATCCGCGCTGATATGGTGCCTGTCGAAAGGAAGGATTTCCTTCGCCACAGGCACTTGCTTCGGCTGCTTTCCGGGTAAAACTTTATGCAACCATTTTTTCAACATAAAACTCTTTCCAAAATAAAAAGAGGTCGTCTGAAACCGGCGGCGAAGCCTTTGCGCAATATTCTGCCGGGAATACGGGCAAAATATTATGCAAAGGCTTCAGACGACCTGCCGTACCGCATTAAAAATAAGGCGGCATTATACCCGAAACACCATAAACCCTGAAAATATAGTGGATTAACTTTAAACCAGTACGGCGTTGCCTCGCCTTAGCTCAA
>CALDNV010000337.1:0-6213 GCA_937914605.1 uncultured Neisseria sp. | reverse complement strand
TTTGAGCTAAGGCGAGGCAACGCCGTACTGGTTTAAAGTTAATCCACTATACATTCTGATTGTTACCAAAGACCAATTCAATGACGCAGAAAACACACACCATCAAAACCTACCTCGTCGGCGGCGCCGTCCGCGATTATCTTTTAGGTTTGCCTGTCAAAGACCGCGACTGGGTGGTCGTCGGTGCTGACGCGCAAACTATGTTGGCGCAAGGCTTCCAGCCGGTCGGCAAAGATTTTCCCGTGTTCCTCCACCCTGAAACCCACGAAGAATACGCCCTCGCCCGTACCGAACGCAAAACCGCCAAGGGCTATGCCGGATTCAGTTTTCACGCCGATAAAGACGTTACGCTGGAGCAGGATTTGATGCGCCGCGACCTGACCATCAACGCAATGGCGCAGGATTCAGACGACCTCATCATCGACCCTTTCGGCGGACAACAGGATTTGGCGGCAGGTATTTTGCGCCACGTCTCGCCCGCATTTGCCGAAGACCCCGTCCGCATCCTGCGTACCGCCCGCTTTGCCGCGCGCTACGGGTTTGAAATCGCTGAAGAAACCATGAAACTGATGCGGCAAATGGTAGAAAACGGCGAAGCGGACGCTTTGGTCGCCGAGCGCGTCTGGCAGGAGTTGGCGAAAGGTTTGATGGAAAAAAATCCGCGCAGAATGATTGAAGTGTTGCGCGAATGCGGCGCGCTCAAAGTCTTGCTGCCCGAAGTCGATGCCCTCTTCGGCGTGCCGCAACGCGCCGACTATCATCCCGAAATCGACAGCGGCATCCATACCCTGATGACGCTGCAACGTACCGCCGATATGGGGCTGAGCCTGCCTGAACGCTACGCCGCCCTGCTGCACGACTTGGGCAAAGCCAAAACCCCGCCCGACATCCTGCCCAAACACCACGGACACGACCTCGCCGGCATCGAACCCGTGCGCGAAGTCAATCAGCGGCTGCGTGCACCAAGACACTGCGCCGAGCTTGCCGAACTGGTCTGCCGCTGGCACATCATGTTCCACCAAGTCGAGCAATTCAAAAACAAAACCATCTTAACAGTTTTGAAAAAAACCGACGCTTTCAGACGACCCGAACGCTTCGCCGCCGCCCTAAACGTCTGTATCGCCGATACACAAGGTCGTCTGAACCGCGAAAACGCTCCCTACCCGCAACGCGCGCACTGGCTCGCCCTGCTCGAAGCCGCCAACAAAGTGGATTCGGGCAAAATCGCCGCCGAATGCCGCGCGCAGGAAAAAGCGCACCTTATCGCCGAAGAAATCGACCGGGCGCGGTTGGCACAAATCGCCCCGCTGCAAAAAGCGTATAAGACAGAAAGATTAGGAAGCTATTGATGACATCTTCACGTTATAAAATCGAACGCGCGCCCGACAGCATTACTGTGTCTGCGCGTGTTGTACATGACTCTCAGGAAATCGGTTTTACCGCTCTATTTCTTATATTTTCCTTTGCTATTACATGCATCGCGCCGTTTTACCTTGAAGAGCATTATTTCACTGATCCAATAATAATTCTTATCCATATACTTTTTACTTTCTACCTAGTCGGCTCACTGGTTTACAGCCTTCTCTGGCAACTTTTCGTACGTGAAAACATCAAGATCCGTAACCATACTTTGTCTCATGGATACACCTTGTTCTCCATTGGACGTTGGCGTAGTTTTCCGCTATCAGAAATTTCCGAATGGCAGTTTCGTGACAATATTCCCAAAGCTCCTGTTGCAAGAGGAAGGGAAGCTAAGTACCCAAACAAAAACTACTACCAAAATGGTATAAAACAACCAAAAAACGATATCCCCAATATCTTACGTATCCAAAAATGCAAACAAGGCGCATGGTCTTTCGATTATCAGGAAAAAACCATACTTATCGGCGATTTTTTTGACAGCCGTGATGCTCAGATAATCAATACTGAATTGAACAGGTTTATTCCAACATCCGCTAAAGCCCGTCAACTTTCAGACGACCTTTAAAACAGCCGCCGCCATATCCGCTATAATCTGCCTCTCAGCCATTCCGTTACAAATATAAAAACCATGACCCTACAAACCGATTTATTGCCCAAAATCAACAACGAAGATTACCAACGCCTCATCCTCAAACACAGCGTAGAATTCAGCGAAGGCGAAATCCGCCTGCTGAACGAAATCCTCGAAAAATTCACCTTCGACGTCGTTCAGGCGCAGGCATTGGCGCAGGCGGTGATGCAGCAGGTGCGCTTCGACCCCAACGCCTACCACATCGACAGCGACGACGAAGACACCACAGGCATCTGCCCCCACTGCATCAACCCGCCCATGCCGCCCCTGCGCGATTACCTCGTTTGGCGCGAAACACGCGGCTAAACCCCTTTCAAAAAGGTCGTCTGAAAACAGCAAACCGCTTTTCAGACGACCCCGAACCCACCGGAAAACCCATGTTGCAAACCGACAACCTGACCGCCGCCCAGCCCCAGCGCATCATCACCGCACAAAGCATCTCCTCGCAGGAAGAGCTGCTCGAGCGCGCCCTGCGCCCTAAAACGCTGGACGACTATATCGGGCAAGACAAAGCCAAAGAACAGCTCGCCATCTTCATCCAAGCCGCCAAAAAACGCGGCGAAGCCCTAGACCACACCCTGCTCTTCGGCCCGCCCGGACTGGGAAAAACCACGCTGGCGCACATCATCGCCAAAGAGCTGGGCGTCAACCTGCGCCAAACCAGCGGCCCCGTACTCGAACGCGCCGGAGACCTTGCCGCCCTTCTGACCAACCTCGAGCCGCACGATGTATTGTTCATCGACGAAATCCACCGCCTCAGCCCCGTCGTCGAAGAAATCCTCTACCCCGCGCTCGAAGACTACCAACTCGACATCATGATAGGCGAAGGCCCTGCCGCCCGTTCCGTCAAAATCGACCTACCGCCCTTCACGCTCATCGGCGCAACGACTCGCGCAGGTATGCTGACCAACCCTCTGCGCGACCGCTTCGGCATCGTTGCCCGCTTGGAGTTTTATCAAAATCAAGACCTTGCCACCATCGTCAGCCGTTCCGCGCAATTACTGCAACTTGACATGGGCGAAGAAGGTGCAATGGAAGTCGCCAAACGAAGCCGCGGCACGCCCCGCATCGCCAACCGCCTGCTGCGCCGCGTCCGCGATTTTGCCGATGTGAAAAACAACGGCGTCATCGATGCTACCATCGCCGATGCCGCTTTAAGTATGCTGGATGTAGACGCGCAAGGTTTGGACGTCATGGACAGAAAATTCCTCGAAGCCATCCTGCACAAATTCAGCGGCGGTCCCGTCGGTCTTGATAACGTTGCCGCCGCCATCGGCGAATCCACGGACACCATCGAAGACGTTATCGAACCCTACCTCATCCAACAAGGCTTCCTGCAACGCACCCCGCGCGGCAGAATGGCCACCGAACGCGCCTACCTGCACTTCGGCTTGAAAATGGAAAAATAAGCGTATTGAAATGAAGAAAGGTCGTCTGAAACCGGATTTTTGGTTTTCAGACGACCTTTTGTTATCAGCGTAGTTGGGGCGGATAGGCTTCAAGGCAGAGCAAGGCAATCAAGCCCGAAATGATATATAGTGGATTAAATTTAAATCAGGACAAGGCGACGAAGCCGCAGACAGTACAGATAGTACGGCAAGGCGAGGCAACGCCGTACTGGTTTAAAGTTAATCCACTATAAAAATTGGGAAACGATTTGCCAAGCAGTTCAGCACATTAGGCCACAGAAGCTAATTCTTTCCTCATGGCATCAATCACCGCCTTATAGTCCGGCTTGCCAAAGATGGCGGAACCTGCCACAAAAGTATCGGCACCCGCTACCGCGACGGCGGCGATATTGTCGGTTTTGATGCCGCCGTCCACTTCGATGGCGATATGCCGCCCGCTTTGCGCTTTGTACTGATCCAACATCGCACGCACCTGACGGATTTTTTCAAGGGTGTGCGGGATGAAGCTTTGTCCGCCGAAACCGGGGTTGACCGACATCAACAATACCATGTCTAACCTGTCCAATACGTTTTCCAAAACGTAGGCGGGAGTTGCCGGATTCAACACCAATCCTGCCTGACAGCCCGCATCTTTAATCAGACTTAGGCTGCGGTCGATATGGCGGCTGGCTTCGGGATGAAACGTGATAATCGACGCCCCTGCTTTGGCAAATGCCTGAATCAGATCGTCAACGGGTTCGACCATCAGATGCACATCAATCGGCACGGTGGCATAAGGCTTCAACGCCGCGCAGACCATAGGACCGAAAGTCAGATTCGGCACATAATGATTGTCCATCACGTCGAAATGAATCAAATCGGCTCCCGCTTCGATAACTTTCGTTACTTCCTCACCCAAACGGGCAAAATCAGCGGATAAGATGCTGGGCGCAATACGGAAATTGTGGTTCATAGAAATCCAGTCGGATGGTATGGTTTGATAAACGGATAATTTTTCATATTCTACCACCAACGCCTCATGCAACACTAACTATGCATTGTTAATATTTAACAAAAGTAAGCATATGCATAAATAATTATAGGTTAAGGATATGTTTTGTCAGAAATAAAATAAAGATATGAAGTTAACAAAAGTTAACTGGAGGGATACTGCCTTTCACACGCTAATCGGGTATATTTGCGCGGTTACGGAAACTAGGAAAACGCTGTGTCTGTCGGATTCAAATCTTATTTACCCCTCTGTGCATTATCGGTTGCACTGCTGACGGCTGTCGGTCAAGCGCACGCCGGCCCCCAATATATCAAGCTGGACGATTTTCAAGCCAATTGCGACATCCGCTCCCTTAATCTGACGCAAGACCAACACAATGCTTTGCGCCGCATCCGTAATGATTACAAACAGGCATCGGACAAGGCATATCGAAAACTCGTCCGCACAGACCGTAACCGCCGCCAAGTCATTATGAAAATCCTTGCGGCAGATAATTTCGATCAAAACAATGCCCGCGATTATGTCGAAACCCGCTACTTGTCGAGCATGGATTTCGCCGTGGAAGAATTGGAAATCCAACACCGCTTCTACCACCTGCTCAATCCGCGCCAACGCCAGATTTGGCTTTCTTCCTGCCTTCGCTGACATATCGCTTTCCTGATTGGTCCGTACAAAAAGGTCGTCTGAAATCCTGTTTCAGACGACCTTTTTGTACGATATGGCGATTGAAAGCGATGCGGCCGGAAGAAATTGAACCGGAAAAAGCTATCCCTACCCTTATCCTCCCGCAGATTTCAGTACGGCAGACCTATTTCCCAAAAAAACTCAATCCAAAACCCGTTGTTCCGGCAAACGTCCCGCCCAATCGCACGCAAACTGCCAAGCCGAACGCCCCGAGCGGTTGCCGCGCATTTGCGCCCATTGCAATGCCGCCTTGCGTGCCGTTTCATCAAAATCCACACCGAAATCATCCAACCAATTTTCAACCGCTTGAAGGTAGTCGTTTTGATCGAACGGATAAAAACTCAACCACAAACCGAAGCGGTCTGACAGGGAAATTTTTTCTTCGACAGCCTCTTTTTGATGGATTTCGCCGCGTATACCCGTTGTCCCGATATTTTCATCCATATATTCAGGCATCAGGTGGCGCCGGTTAGAGGTCGCGCACACCAACACGTTGCTGCATCTTTGCGACAAACCGCCGTCCAATGCGGTTTTTAGGGCTTTGTAGGTTTCATCACCGGTTTCAAACGACAGGTCATCGCAGAATACGATGAATTTTTCGGGACGGTCTTTCAGCAAAAAAAGCAGCGCGGGCAGGCTGACCAAATCGCTCTTATCAACTTCAATCAGACGCAGCCCTTGTTCGGCATATTCGTGCAACAGGGCTTTGACCAGCGAGGATTTGCCCGTTCCGCGCGAACCGCTCATCAAAACATTATTCGCGGAGCGGCCTGCCAAAAACTGCTCGGTATTGCGTTTGAGCTTTTCAGTTTGCGTCCCGACGGCAGCCAGACGGTCAAGCGGGAATGTATGCGGATTTGGCAGGCTCTCCAAAATCCCTTTTTTACCGACGCTGTGCCAACGGTAAGCCAAAGCGTTCCAGTCGGTTTTACCGGGTTTTTCAGGCAGTACCAAATCAAGACGGTCCAAAACGGAATAGGCTTTTTGCAAAAAGGCGGCAAGTTTCATATATGCTCCTATCGTCCTGATGTAGCAGGATTTTGCTGCGCCATCACGCGCATTACGGTATCGACAAC
>CALDNV010000336.1:0-7386 GCA_937914605.1 uncultured Neisseria sp. | reverse complement strand
TCTCTTTGAGCTAAGGCGAGGCAACGCCGTAATGGTTTAAAGTTAATCCACTATAAAAAGTTTAAGGGCGCAACCGGCAAATGCCGGGGAAATTACATCACTTAGGGAGTACGAGGTACGGGTTCGAATCCCGTTTCCGTCAGACAAAGGCGGAATAGCTTAACCGGCAGAGCGCGTAAAAAATGCATTTCCCCAACCCTTGTTGCAGGACGCGCCCGCCCCTTACGGGCGGATGCCGGCAGGATTACATTGGATAAACAATCGTCGTACTAATAATACGAAGCAGAAATCCTGCCAATCTAGCCGCCCACCTTTTTTTACGGCAGCAGGCGGATGCCTGAAGGGATTACATTAACCTTCCACGTTAAAAAAACGTATCCCTTCAAATATTAGCCGCCGCGTTGCCACCCATTCGAGGTCGTCTGAACAGTTCAGACCACCCAAAACCAACAACACGAAAGGAAATGAAAATGGCTAACACCACCTTGTTCCAATCCGTTAAAACCCGTTTGACCGCTGCCGACACCTGCAACGAAGCAGGCGGCATCGCCTACACGCTGACACCCAAGCAACAGCTCGCCCAACTTGCCGCCACCGGCTGCCTGAACAGCACCTACTACACCGATGCGCAAGACCAGCTTGAGCAAGTATTGGAATTGGCAGAAAACCTGGATGCCGAGTTTATCGCCAAAACTGCCGTGTATGCCCGTCAAAAAGGCTTCATGAAAGACATGCCCGCGCTGTTGCTTGCCGTGTTGGCGCAAAAAGACGTGAACATGCTTGCCCGCGTGTTCGACCAAGTGGCGGACAACGGTAAAATGTTGCGCAACTTCGCGCAAATCATCCGCAGCGGCGCAGTCGGCAGAAAATCCTTCGGCAACCGTCCGAAAAAACTGATGCAGACCTGGCTTTTGACCGCTACCGAAAAACAACTGTTGAACGCCGCTATCGGCAATGCTCCGTCGCTGGCGGATGTGGTCAAAATGGTGCATCCCAAACCGCGTGAAGCATGGCGTGCCGCCTGGTTTGCGTGGCTTATCGGCAAACCGTACGACCGCGAAGCATTGCCGCCCATCACCCGCGCCTTTGAAGACTACAAACAAAGCCGCCAAGGCGCATTGCCCGACGTTCCCTTCCAAATGCTCACTGCTTTGGAATTGAATAGCGGCGACTGGGCGCAAATCGCCCGCAACGGCTCATGGCAGCAGGTTCGCCAAAACCTGAACACTCTCCTGCGCCACGATGTGTTTGCGAAAAGCAAAAACATCAAAATGGTGGCAGAAAAACTGCGCGACCAAACCGCCATCCGCCGCGCCCGCGTCCTGCCTTACCAATTGCTGACCGCGTATCAGGCAACATCCGAACAGATGCCGTTTGAAATCCGCGAAGCCCTGCAAGATGCGATGGAAACCGCCGTACAAAACGTACCGGCCATCCGAGGCAAAGTCGTGGTTTGCCCGGACGTCTCCGGCTCCATGCACAGCCCGTCCACCGGCTATCGCGGCAGCGCGACCAGCAGAACCCGCTGTATCGACATCGCCGCGCTCGTGTCCGCCGCCATGTTGCGCACCAATCCGAAAGCCCGCGTGATACCGTTTGAACAAATCACGGTAAACGTACAGCTCAACCCGCGCGACAGCATCATGACCAACGCCCAAAAACTCGCCAATATCGGCGGCGGCGGAACGGCATGCAGCGCACCGCTCGCCATGCTGAACCGCGAAAAAGCCGATGTAGATTTGGTCGTCATCGTGTCTGATAACGAAAGCTGGGCAGACCTCGGACAATGGGGCGGCAAAACCGGCCTGATGAAAGAATGGGACATCCTGAAACAACGCTGCCCCGAAGCCAAACTCGTCTGCTTGGACATCCAACCCTACACCACCGCACAGGCGCAAAACCGCCATGACATCTTGAACATCGGGGGCTTCTCCGACCAAGTGTTCACGCTCATCGGCTCGTTCGCCGAGCAAGGTATGGGCGCGGATTTCTGGGTGGAAGAGATTGAGAAAACCGAGCTGGCGGCGGTAAATTAGCCAAGGGTCGTCTGAAAATAAGGTGGACAACGTTTTCAGACGACCTTACCGGTAAAAGATTGAGTGGCAAACATGAATGCTGACGAACTAGCCCTGTGCGAAACCTTTCCCGCGATCTTGCGGCATGAGGCAAAAACGCTGATTTTGCGGCAGCCCTACCGCAGCCGCTTGTCCGTCCTCCAAGGGGAAACCGTTGTTTCAGACGGACAGACAATCCGCCTCATCAGACGCCAATATTCGGCTTTCCATACGAAAGGGGACGAAGTTCGGCAACTGATGGCACACTGTCTGAATACCCGCCATCATGACGGTCATGTTCGCGAACGGCATTTCAAACCGCTGCTCGCCGCCGGACAGCCTGCGTTCGTCCTGCCTTTTGCCGCACAGTTGCTCGGCGAATATGTTTTGCCGATACAATTTGACGTTGCCGTATTTTTCCAAAACAACGCTGCGGCTTTGGCACGTTTTTTCGCTGACAACCCGCTTTATTGGCAAAAGCAGAAAAACCGCATCCGCAGCTATTGGCATTGTTATCACAGCAGCCGTTATCCCGATTGGCAAAGTTATCCCGTCCGTTTGTTGGCGGAAGAAATCGACAAGGAAATCGCCCGTATTGTTTTCAGACGACCCCTCACACCAAACGTCGTCTGAAAACCCAAATAAGGAAATCAAACACTATGCAAAAATTCATCTTAATCCGCGGTCATCAAGGTTCGGGAAAATCGACTTTTGCCGAACAAAAAGCCGCCGAATTTAAAGCGCAGTATCCGAATGCGGAAATCGTCCGTATTGAAAACGACTTGCTCATGACCGACGAAAACGGCGTGTACCGCTGGTCGGGCGAGGCGCTGGATAAGGCGCAGAAACGCGGTAATGCTTTGATGACCGAGACCTTGAAAGTCGGACGCCAAAATCCGAACCGCAACATTTTAATCATCCATTCCAACACCAACCAAAAGGCTTCGCGTTGCCGCCATTTGTTGGATCTGGCGAAAAAAAGCGTTTTTGAAACAGAAATCTACCGTATGCACAATTTCTATCCCAATCTGCACGGTGTGAAAGAGCATGACGTGTTGGCGGCGTATATCAAGCTGAACCAAAACCGTGTGGCAAACGAAATCCACGTCGAAGCCGTACAACCCGCCAGCGCGGAACAACTGGAAAAAATCAAGCAAATGCAGGCGTTCCAGCAGCAGCCCCTGCCGTTTGACGAAGCGCAGCAAACCTTTGTCACCGAAAATTATCTGCAACACGGCAGCCGCAACTTTACCGCCAAAGCGTCCAAACGTTACCCCGAATTGCGCGTGTTGAAATACGCCCGCAGCGTGTTCTACGACAACCGCTTCGACGATGCGCTGCTGGAAATGCGCGGTTTGATTATCGACGCGCACAACCGCATCATCGTGCGCCCGTTTAAAAAAGTGTTCAATTATTCGGAACGTATTGCCAAAGGCAGCCGTTATCCGATCCGAATCAGCGACGATAGATTGGTGGATGCGGTCGTAAAAGTAAACGGCTTCCTCGGCTGCTGCACTTTCGTCTCGCTTTCAGACGACCGCCCGTCCCACGGCGCGGCGTTTGACGGCAAAGTGCTGTATTCGACCACCGGTTCGCTCGACAGCGCGTTTGCCGACATGACCGCCGCACACTGCGCGCAATACGAACCTCTGTTCCGCGCTTATCCGAACCACACTTTTTTGTTTGAAATCACAGACGCGAAAGATGTCCACATCATCCGCGAAGAATTGGGCGAAACCTTAATCGGCTGCATCGACGTGGCGACAGGCCGTCAGTTTAGCGAAGCCGAATTGGACAAAATCGGCAAACAATACGGCATCCGCCGTCCCGAAACGCTGAAAAACATCACGTTCGGCGAGCTGAAAGGTCGTCTGAAAAACGTGGAACACGAAGGCTTTATGGTATTTGATGCGCAAAACGGCGAAATGCTGTTCAAACTCAAATCGCCGTATTACTTGATTTCCAAGTTTCTGGGACGAAGCAACGAAGGCAACATCGGACGCAAGCTCGACAAACGCCACGTCGACGAAGAGTTTTACCCCTTAATCGACCACATCCACGAGCATCGCGAAGCGTTCAACGCCATGCCTGAACTGGATAAGATTGCGTTTATTCAAGCATTCTTACGGCAACTGTAAGGTCGTCTGAAAAACGCAGAACGCTTGTGATAATATGACGGCGGCGGATGCTTTGTGTCATCCGCCCCTCATTATCACAAAAGGAAAAATGATGAAAAAAACCAATATTGTCAAAAAATTGATGCTTGCCGCCGTAATGCTCCCGTTAGCGGCACAGGCGGCGCAAGCTGCGGAGATAGCGTTCTTCGGTGAACTGCCCAAAGACTTCAAAATCGGCTATCAAACCAAACAAAACGGCATGGCAATGGTCGAGCTCGTACCGCAAAAGCAGACACTCGACAACTGGACAAAAATGATCACCCTGCAATCCATGGCAGGCGCAAACCTTGGTGCAGAGGAATTCCGGAACAATACTGCAAACTTATGGCAGAATGCCTGTCCGAAAAGCAGCTTCAATCCCATAACTGAAGGTGAAGCAAACGGCTATTCCGCCGCAGTGTGGCAGCTTACCTGCGAATACAACCCGCAAACCGGCAAACCCGAATACACTTGGTTCAAGGCCATACAAGGCGATGACAACCTGTATGTGACACAATATACCTTCCGCTACGCGCCGAACAAGAAAGAAAAACACAACGCTTTGGATCAGCTGCGCAAATTTACCGTTTGCGACAGCAGCGAACAACATCTTTGCAGCGAAAGCGGAAAATAAGCGTTTAAACGTTTTCAGATGACCTTGATGGCAAGGATAACAAGGTCGTCTGTTGAAAACCAAAATAATAATGCGCTTACTCCCCGCACTCGAATGCCTCGATTTCGCCAACCTTAGGCGCATAACTGCTGCTTGTGTCGTGGCGCAAATCCAGCCAAATATCCACCAACGCCCAAGCGGCAGGCGCGGCAATGACGTTCTGCCCCATGCACAACACCTGCGCGTCGTAGTTTTCCACCGAGCCGCGGACGGTAAGCAAATCGTGCGCCGTCGCCGCCCTTATGCCGCGTACCTTATTGGCGGCAATCGCCGTACCCACGCCTGTACCGCAAATCAACAGCGCGCGGTCGGCACGTCCCGCCGCCACTTCCTGCGCCGCCGCAAACGAAAGCTGCGGATACGTTCCGTCCAACGAGGATAAATCAACCAAACTACCGACACGCGGATCGTTTTGCAAATGCGCTTTAAGCGCGTCTTTTAATAGTGCGCCGTTGGCAGGCGCGGCAATAACCAAACGCATACATACTCCTTAACCACATAATAAACATAACCAGCATACGCCCGCTTGCAAGACGGTTCAAGCCGATAGCCGCACTACCGCACCATAAACCGCATCGAAAAATCACAGGAAACGCAACATGAGCAAAATCTTTTTCACATCCGACCTACATTTTTCGCACAAAAACATCGCCAAATTCTGCCCGCAGTTCCGCCCGTTCGACAACATCACCGACATGGACGAATACCTGATCAGAACATGGAACGAAACCGTTTCCCCCGACGATGACGTATACAACTTGGGCGATTTGTCTTTCGCCCACGACATCAAAAAAATCGCAGCCGTCCTATCGCGCCTCAACGGCAAACACCACCTAATTTACGGCAACCACGACGACATCGTCCGCCGTCACAACAAATACCTGTTTGAAACCGTCAAACACGACGGTCATCCGCTGCTGTCATCCGCCCGAACCTACCGTAAACTCAAATTGGACGAGATAGACAACACACTGATTCTGTTCCACTACCCGATTAACGAATGGGACGGCTGCCACAGAGGCTGGTATCACCTGTACGGCCATTTGCACGACCGCCTAGCAGAAATCCCCGGCCGCGCCTTAAACGTCGGCTTCGACCTGCACGGCCGTTTCCTCACCCCGCAAGACATCGACAGCTTCCTCAGCCCGCTGCCGAAAATCTCATATTTCGGAGAAAACCCGACCGTTCCGTCCCAAGTAGAGGCTGCCAAGGATTTCGTAGCACACCAGTTGCGTTCACTCAACAATAAAGTCAATCAGAAGGCGCAAAAATAAAAATCAAACTGATGCGGGTAGCCATGTTCAAACACGGATAGCGTGACCCCATCCAATATCAAAAAGGTCGTCTGAAAAACATTTTCAGACGACCCCAAGCGTCAAACAAACCATGCCGCCTCCTTTTCAATCTTGTATTGTCAAAAACAAATTTACAGTCAGAATGTTATACAGTATCATCTCAAAACTCATTTACTTTCTTTCAGACGACCTATCCCTCTCTTAGAGCAGACCGATAATTCGGTAGCGCATTACTTTAGTTTCATAGCAAAATCAAAATTTGTTATATGCCGCCGATGTTCTTATCTGCTTGCGCCAACTCATCACCTTAAGGTCGTCTGAATGCTTTACGACTTATGAATTCCATTCTCTTAACCGGCCTATTCCAACGGCTGCTGATTGCCCTTCTTGCAATTGCAGCATTATGGGCAATATATTTTTGGGCAGTCGCATCATGAGCATCAAGGTAGAAAATCTGACGGTCAGCTACCAACGCCGCCCTGCCATCCACCATATCGATATTACTTTTGAAGACCACAGCATGTGGGCAATTTTCGGTCCCAACGGTGCGGGAAAATCCACGCTGCTCAAAGCCATTATGGGACTTCAAAACATCGATACGGGCAAAGTGTCCCTTGAAGGATTGCAACGTAAAGATATCGCCTATCTGCCCCAGCAGTCGGACATTGACCGCAGCCAGCCCATGACTGTCTTTGAGCTTGCCGCGATGGGTTTATGGTACGAAATAGGCTTTTTTGGCCGCGTGAACGCCCAACAACACCAACGGGTGATGGCTGCATTGGAGCGCGTCGGCGTTCAGGATCTTGCCGACCGTCAAATCGCACACCTTTCCAACGGGCAATTCCAACGTGTCCTATTTGCGCGGATGCTGGCTCAAAACGCCAACTTCTTGCTCTTGGACGAACCTTTTAACGCGGTAGATGCCCGAACAACTTACGCATTGCTAGACGTATTAAAACAATGCCATGAAGAAGGCCAAGCCATCATTGCCGTTTTGCATGATTACGAACAAGTCCGAACCTATTTCCCCCATACTATTCTGATTGCACGGGAAAAAGTTGCCGCAGGCGCAACCCATACTGTACTGACCGACGCCAATTTAAGCCAAGCCAATGCACTGATGCAAAGGCAAGAATCGGCAGATTGGTGCGAGGTATAGTGGATTAACTTTAAACCAGTACGGCGTTGCCTCGCCTTAGCTCAAAGAG
>CALDNV010000335.1:0-7385 GCA_937914605.1 uncultured Neisseria sp. | reverse complement strand
CTGTCTGCGGCTTCGTCGCCTTGTCCTGATTTAAATTTAATCCACTATATATCGAGTATAAACTCTGGAAAAACAATTTCCTGAAGCCGCGACCGGCTTCGTATCACTTGCGTTTTCTTCGGCTGACAAATTGGCATAAAAATATATTGTTAAACTTTTCGTCATCAATAAAAAAACCAACCTTTCAAAGGTCGGTTTTTTATTTTTCGCAGAAATACGAAATGGCGATTATGAATGCGCTTCCAAATCTGCCAAAATTTGATTCAGGCTATCCCTAACCTCTTCTGCCTTTGCAGCAGGATGACCGTTTGCATCCAAAGAATCACGGCTGAAGCGGTCGACATAAGGCGCAAAGGTATCTTTCAGCTTCAGCAGTTTCACCACATCGGAACGTGTGTAACGATCGCCGCCGTAACCGACAACGATGCCGTTCTCATGTTGCCACTGGGCAAATTGTGACGGGCTGATTTGCACCAGTTCGCACATTTCGTCCAGTGAGAAATAACGTTTTGCAGGAATAACGGGATTAGCGTTGTTTGTCATAGTAATGCTCCACCATGCCTTTGAGTTTTTGGCTGGCATGGAAAGTTACTACGCGGCGGGCGGTAATCGGTACTTCTTCGCCGGTTTTCGGATTACGGCCGGGACGCTGCGGTTTGTCGCGCAACTGAAAATTACCGAAACCGGAAATTTTGATTTCTTCGCCGCGTGCCAAAGTGCTGCGGATTTCTTCAAAAAAGAGTTCGACGATTTCTTTGGCATCGTTTTTGGTTACATTGCTGACTTTATCTACCAAAATATCGGCCAATTCGGCTTTAGTTAATGTCATATTATTACCTTCTGTTGTAACAGGTGCAGATTATTACCAATTTCTATTTAAAATTCAAGCGAATATTTATTTTTTAGCTGCGAAGTTGCACTCCCGCAGCAGTTGCCGCGTCAATCAGTTTTCCGATAACCGGCTCGACTGTTTCATCCGTCAGCGTGTTTTCCATATCCTGCAAAATTACTTTGACCGCCATGCTCTTCATCCCTTCAGGCAGACCCGTACCGCGATATACGTCAAATACCCTGATTTCCTGTACCAACTTGTTTGCCGCGCCGTTCAAGGCGGCCAACAAATCATCATGGGTCATGGTTTCAGGCATCACAAACGCCAAATCCCTGCGCACCGGCTGGAATTTCGATACTGCCTGATAACGCATTTTTTCGCGTTCCAACACGGCTGCCATGTCGATTTCAAACACCAGTGGCGCTTGCGGCAAGTCGTATTTTTGCAGCCATTTCGGGTGCAATTCGCCGACAAAGCCGATGACTTGGCCGTCTGAAACAATATTGGCGGCGCGTCCTGGATGCAGGGCGGGATGTTCGGTTTTGACAAACTCAACTGCTTTGTTTTTCAACAGATTTTCCACATCGGCCTTAATATCGTAAAAATCCGCGTTGCGCGTTTTCTCGCCCCATTGTTCGGGCATCGCCGCGCCGTACCACAGGCCGCCGATGCGTTCGTTTTGTACAAACTTGCCGTCTGAACCTTTGCTGAACACGCGGGCAATTTCAAACACGCGCACGCGGTTTTGCTTGCGGTTCAGATTGTTTTGCAGAATTTCCACCAAGCCGCCGATAAGCGTGGAACGCATCACGGCATACTGCGCCGCCAGCGGATTTTGCAGGCGGATGGGGTTGGCGTTGGAGGCAAAGTCGTGTTCCCACTGCTCGTCAACAAAGGCATAGCTGACCACTTCGCGGTAGCCGCGCGCCGCCATTTCGTTATAAACGGCAAAACGCGGACGGCGGGTTTCGGGCAACGCCAGCATTTTCAGACGGCCTGACGTGTAATCGTCGGGAATATTTTCATAGCCGTAAACGCGGCCGATTTCTTCAATCAAATCGGCCTCGATTTCGATGTCGAAACGGAAGCTCGGCGCGGTAACGCGGAAGCCTTCCGCCGTTTTTTCAGGTTGCAGACCCAAGTGCTGCAAAATGGTTCCCACCTGTTCGGCAGGAATGTCCACGCCCAACACGGTTTTCAGACGACCCAAACGCAATTCAACCTGCTGCGCTTCAGGCAATTCGCCCTGCGCTTCCACCATTTCGCCCGCCGCACCGCCGCAGATTTGCAAAACCAATTCGGTAGCGCGTTCGATGGCGTCAGCCTGCAAACGGTAATCCACGCCGCGCTCAAAACGGAACGACGAATCCGATCCAAAACCGTATTGGCGCGACTTACCGGCGATAACAGCAGACGCAAACCAAGCCGCTTCCAGCACGATATTTTGTGTGTCGTCTGAAACCGCGCTCGCCGCGCCGCCCATCAGGCCTGCCAAGCTCAACACGCCTTTTTCGTCGACCACTACCAGCGTGTTTTCAGACAGAGAGACAGTTTTCTCGTTCAGGCATTCCAGCGTTTCACCTTCACGCGCACGGCGGATGTGCAGGCTGCCTGAAAGTTTGTCGGCATCAAAAACATGCATCGGCTGACCGATTTCCAGCATTACATAATTGCCAATGTCCACCAGCGCGGAAATACTGCGGATGCCGCTACGCTCCAAACGCTGCTTCATCCAATCCGGCGTAGCAGCACGCGCATTCACGTTTTCAATCACACGGCTGATAAAGCGGCCGCAATCGGCAGGCGCATCAATCTGCACGGGCTGTTTGCGGCTGCCCGTGATTGGCGCGGCATGGATTGCAAGCTGCTTGAACGCGCAACCCGTCAATGCGGACACTTCGCGCGCGATGCCTTTGATGCTCAGGCAGTCGGCACGGTTCGGCGTGATTTTCAGCGTGAACACCGTATCGTCCAAATCCAGATATTCGCGGATGTTTGCACCGACAGGAGCGTCTTGCAGCAGAATGTGCAGGCCGTTCACGCCGTCGTCAGGCAGACCAAGTTCATCAGTGGAACACAACATCCCGTTCGACACCACGCCGCGCATCTTGGTCGGCTTGATTTTGAAATTGCCCGGCAACACCGCACCCGGCAGCGAACACGGCACTTTGATGCCCGCTTTCACATTCGGCGCACCGCACACAATCTGCACCAACTCACCCGTGCCCGCATCGACTTGGGTAACGTTCAAACGGTCGGCATCAGGATGTTTTTCAACGGATTTCACTTCGGCAATCACCACGCCCGTAAACGCAGGAGCGGCAGTCTCGGCTTCTTCCACTTCCAAGCCGGACATGGTTAACAGATGTTCCAGCTTATCGGCGGAAAGTTCGGTATCGGCTTGGGTTTTCAGCCATGAGTAGGAGAATTGCATGGTTATCTTCTTTTTAATCTAGGGTAAATCTGAGGGAGTTATTTTTCATATGCAAATCCTTTTTTTAGAATTTCCATAAAAGTTTGATTTCGACTATCGGCATCGCTCACAACTGCATCAAAATCCAAAAAAGCCAACTCTGATTCAATATTTTCATAATATCTATACCAAATTTTCCCTTGAGTTGAGAACTTCATCTTAAAATCCTGAGACTCTAAAGATTCCTCTAATTCAGAATCAAAATCTACCAAAGCATATAACCATACTCGTTGAATATTTTCACATACAGATTTTAATTGTTTAATATACTTTGTTAGTTCTGTTACTGCTTTTGTTTTTTCCTCTAATCGAACTCCCAATCTCTTAAATTCAAAACAAACTAAATCTACCTTATCAGATTCATTCTGAAGAGTATTAGAAAAAAACATTAAGTAATCTGGTCTATCTTTTGAACTTGTAGACTCTTTAAATATTTTATTAAACTCTACCGTGATATCTTGCAATGTTTTATCACTAGCTGCCTGAATATAAGTCATAAATCTATCATCCAGTATCCAAGCATTATTTTTGAATATATTACTATTTACATCACTGTCACAGTCTCTTGTGTATAATTTCCCCATAGGGCTGATTATATTATGAATAATTTTCTCCCTATCTTCTTTCTTTATGTTTTGCAATTGTTTAATTTGCAATTGCCTAAACAAAATGTACTCGGCTAAATTCTTAGCAGATAATTCCAACGCTTTCTCATAATCATGCTCATCTAAAGTATTTTTCTCTAGTATTTCTCTTTGATCCTTAAAAAATTTATCTTGAGCATCTTTAATAACATCTCTATTAGATTTGAACCCAATCTCCTCTGAATCAATATAACCAATCAAATGAGGGAATCGATCTATCAAAAATCTTCTTCTATCTTCAATAATATTTTGATATTCAGGGAAATTTTTCTCAAGTATATCTTTCACATATCTTCGAAATATTGCTTTTACCCTTCTAAATTCTTCCGGTTTCAATGTTAACTCTTGTCTCGTAGGGTCAATACAGCCTTCAAAATGCTTTGACACTAAAAAGAATGTAGCTTCCAAATTAGGGATATAATTGGGCTTATCAACAATATCAACCTTTTTTGCACGATTATCAATAGCAAAAGATGTAATTAATGAAGAGACATTATCCTCTTCTTCATGCGTTTTTAAAAAGTAATATAATTTTGTCTTAGGCTCTTTTAACAGATCATACGATGAATTATCTATAACTAACTCTGATGTATCTATCTCAACGCATTTAAAACTAGGAATATCCTGCATATTAATCGATGAATTTAGTTCTTCATCATTTATTTTAGTATTAATATTAATCTGAAATTCTCTATTATCTTGCTTTAATTGAAACAAACAAGGAAGAAACTCGGCAAATACCTGCTCTCTTATATAATCTGCTCTTAAATAATCATACTTCGCTATTTTCTTAAGCTTCCCAGAAAATGATAATTTTGTCCCTTGTAAACTACCTTCGCTACATAGACTTAAACTATTATTCTCTTTTTTAAAATCAAAATTAAAGTGGAAATAACGTTTTTTAAATTTATTTCCCTCTATGAACTGACTTGTTACTTCTACATTTTTAAAATAAATGAGATAAACTAATCTACCTTGTCCTTTATGAGCATTATCCTTAGCATCCATTAATTCAGAAAATCTACGATATTGGTCTTCATTCAAACCTATCCCATTATCAGAAATAATAAAATTTTTAAATTCACTATTTTCAAACTCAATTTCTATATCAATTTTCGTAGCTTTAGCATCAAGAGCGTTGGCTATCGCTTCAAAATAAACCATCTCAAACCGAGACTCTGGAAAAAGCCTTGGAGCAGCAACTTTTAAATTGATATCCATATAACACCCTGTCTATTTATAAAAAATTTATTTGAACTGCTTCAAAAAGTTCAAATCATTATCAAAAAACAGCCGCAAATCGTTCACGTTATAACGCAACATGGCGAAACGGTCGAGGCCGATGCCGAAGGCGAAACCGGTGTATTTTTCGGGGTCGATATTCACGTTTTTCAACACGTTGGGATGCACCATGCCGCAGCCGCCGACTTCCAGCCATTTGCCGTTTTCGCCCATGATGTCGATTTCGGCGGACGGTTCGGTGAACGGAAAAAAAGACGGACGGAAACGCACTTGCAAATCATCGCGTTCGAAAAAGCGGCGGATAAAATCGGTAAACACGGCTTTCAAATCGGCGAAGGTTACGCCTTCTTCTACCCACAGACCTTCAGCTTGATGGAACATGGGCGAGTGCGTTGCATCGCTATCCACACGATAAACGCGGCCGGGTGCGATAATGCGGATAGGCGGCTCTTTTTTGTCGAGCATGTAGCGGATTTGAATCGGGGAAGTGTGCGTGCGTAAAACATCGCCGTTTTCAACGTAAAACGTATCCTGCATGGCGCGTGCCGGGTGGTTTGCAGGGATATTCAGTGCTTGGAAGTTGTGGAAATCGTCTTCGATTTCCGGGCCGTCTGCCACTTCAAAACCCATGCCGTGAAAGAGTTCGACCACGCGCTGCAAGGTCAGAGTTACGGGATGAAGACCGCCATTTTCCTGCGCGCGTCCGGGCAGGGTAATATCGAGTGCTTCGGCGGCAAGCTGGGCTTGAAGTTTGGCTTCGTTGAGGGCATCACGTTTATTGTTAAAGGCCGTCTGAAACTGGTTTTTGCACTCATTGATATGCGCACCTATGGTTTTGCGCTCTTCAGGCGACATTTGACCTAAGGTTTTCAGAAGTCCGGTCAACTCGCCGGTTTTACCAAGATAACGGGCTTTGATTTGTTCTAGAGCGTTGAAGTCTTGCGCGGCCTCTACTGCGGCAATGCCTTCTGCAACGATACGGTTTACATTTTCCATAGTGGTTTTATCGTCTGTCGGTTGATGATGGGTCGTCTGAAACAATGAGGCCGCCTGTATGGTTTGGTGTTGCCAAACTTTTCAGACGACCTTTTATCGTTTACGGCCAATCCGTTTGATAGAATCGGCGTATTTTAGCGCAAATCAATTCAAAAAAATAGACTTTAAAGAAAGAAAATCAATCACATAGACTTTCTTCAGACAAAGAAAAAAGGAAGCCGTAGCTTCCTTTTCAAATTTTTTGGATCAAGCAGCCAAAGCAGCTTTAGCTTTCTCAACCAATTGTGTAAAAGCGGCTTTATCGAATACAGCCAGATCAGCCAATACTTTGCGGTCGATTTCGATAGAGGCACGTTTCAGACCGTTCATGAATTTGCTGTAGGACAGACCGTTTTCACGAGCACCTGCATTAATACGGACAATCCACAATTGACGGAATTGGCGTTTGCGTTGACGACGGTCACGGTATGCGTATTGACCGGCTTTCATTACCGCTTGCTTGGCAACGCGGTATACGTTTTTACGACGACCGCGGTAGCCTTTGGCTAACGCGAAGATTTTTTGGTGACGGGCACGAGCGGTTACACCGCGTTTTACGCGTGGCATATTCTAAACTCCTTAAGCGTAGGGTAACATTTTAGCAACAGAAGCCAAATCGCGATCGTCTACCATAGAGGTACCGCGCAGTTGGCGTTTGTTTTTAGTGGTCTTTTTGGTCAAGATGTGGCGTTTGAACGCATGAGCGCGTTTTACACCGCCGTTACCCAGTACTTTGAAGCGTTTTTTCGCGCTAGACTTGGTTTTCATTTTAGGCATGGGAAAACTCCATTCGTTATTAGATAAGGCATCAGGGGGTTTTAAAACATTGGTTTCAAACACTTGAACCCAAAATGCCACGGTTTTTGCCGCCAATCAAAAGCTTACTCCGAAGCGGCAATCGGAGTAAGCTGAAAATTATAACTTTATTTTTTCTTCGGTGCAATCATCATCACCATTTGACGGCCTTCCATTTTAGGGAAGGATTCGATTTGAGCCACTTCCGCCAAATCCTCTTTCACGCGCTCTAAAAGTTGCGCACCGAGTTGCTGGTGAGCCATTTCACGTCCGCGGAAACGAAGTGTTACTTTGACTTTATCGCCGTCAGCCAAGAAGCGGTTGATGTTGCGCATTTTGATTTGATAATCGCCTTCATCAGTAC
>CALDNV010000334.1:0-7375 GCA_937914605.1 uncultured Neisseria sp. | reverse complement strand
TCTTTGAGCTAAGGCGAGGCAACGCCGTACTGGTTTAAAGTTAATCCACTATACTTGAATCGGTCAGAAGCTAAGGGGAGATAATCTGTACCGGTTCCTAAATTATTTTTTAGGTTGTATGAAATGCTCCGTTTCCTTCAAGATTTCAGGTTTCACAATTCCCTGTAAATCCTTAGTGGGGATAGTAAACTCAGGTCTGCCTAAAACATATGCCCCGATTTCGTAACTTTGATACAGGAAAGTCAAGCCGTTTTTATCGAAACGCCAGTTTTCCGTAGCGGAAAATTTGTCACTATTGTATCCACTAATGTAATCACGTGCTTCTTCTTCGGTGTCATCACTATTTTCCTTCAGGTATTTGACATAGGCTTCTTCAAGCAGGTGTGTCAGTTTTCCTTCTTGATTGGGTAATAGGATGTCGTTTAATTTAAGCGGCTTCGGATTGGCAATGCCGCGCTTCAATACCGTCAGCGTGTGCACGCCGTTTCCGTGTGCGCCACAGGTATATTCCCAGTCTTCTTGTCCGAAAACGGCATAGTTGGGCGTATAGCCTTCCAGTTCTAACGTATCCACATAGTCCAACGCACAAGGAGAGCCATCATCTTTGCCGAGTTTCCTATTTTCCCGATTGGTCTCCTTTACGTCTTTGTCGCGTATTAAGGTCGTCTGAACCGATTTCTGCGTAGGCAGTTTGCCTCCCATTTCTTTCCTGACCCAGTCATCCAAATGTTTATCACCGGTAATCGGATAGCCGACAGTAAGTTGATGGCAAAGGGGTTTGCCTTCACTGTTTTTGCCGGAACAGGATTTGGCTTCCAATATTTTGTCTTTAAACGATAAAGGCGCAGCCTGAGCAGTTGCAGAAAAAACGAGGGCCAGTGTCGCGGCGGCAAGCGTTTTGCGGAACATATCAACACCTATTAGGATTTTGATTTAATTAAAGGAAAGCCCAATGCTTCGCGGCTTTCGACGTATTTCTGCGCCACGGTGCGGCTCAGCGCACGGATGCGCCCGATGTAGGTGGCGCGTTCGGTCACAGAAATGGCGCCGCGTGCGTCTAAGAGGTTGAAGGTGTGTCCGGCTTTGAGGACTAGCTCGTAGGCGGGCAGGGCGAGGCTGGCGTTTTCTTCGGCGAGCAGGCGTTTGGCTTGCGCTTCGTAGTCGTTGAACTGGCGCAGCAGCCAGTCGGCATCGCTGTATTCGAAGTTGTAGGTGGATTGTTCGACTTCGTTTTGGTGGTACACGTCGCCGTAGGTGACGGTGTTGCCGTCGAGCGTTTTTGCCCAAACGAGGTCATAGACGTTTTCCACGCCTTGCAGGTACATCGCCAAGCGTTCGATGCCGTAGGTGATTTCGCCGAGTACAGGCGTGCAGTCGATGCCGCCGACTTGTTGGAAGTAGGTGAACTGGGTCACTTCCATGCCGTTTAGCCAGACTTCCCAGCCCAAGCCCCATGCACCGAGGGTGGGGTTTTCCCAGTCGTCTTCAACGAAGCGGATGTCGTGGACTTTCGGGTCGATGCCCAATTCACGCAGGGAGTCGAGATAGAGGTCTTGGATATTGGCGGGAGCGGGTTTGAGGGCGACTTGGAATTGGTAATAGTGTTGCAGGCGGTTGGGGTTGTCGCCGTAGCGGCCGTCTTTGGGGCGGCGGCTGGGTTGGACGTAGGCGGCAAACCAAGGCTCTGGGCCGAGCGCGCGCAGGCAGGTGGCGGGGTGGGAAGTACCGGCGCCGACTTCCATGTCGAAAGGTTGGATGACGGTGCAGCCTTTGTCTGCCCAGAATGTTTGGAGTTTGAAGATGATTTGTTGGAAGGTGAGCATGGCTTATGGTTCGAATTGGGATAAAAGGGGGATTTTACTGTTTTGACGGTGTTTTGGGTAGGTGTACAGGCAGATGGAATGGTGGGGCGGCGGTGTGATTTGACTGTCAATAAATGCGGAAACATGCCACAATGCCGTTATCCTGTTGTCTGTTTTAATCTGTTTTGATTGAATTTGAGGAGTCGCCCATGACCCCGATTTTGGCTTTCGATATTGAAACCGTACCTGATGTGAACGGCATCCGCCTGTTGTACGACCTGCCTGCCTCTTTGCCGGACGACGAGGTGGTCTTGTTTGCCCAGCAGAAACGCCGCGCCCAAAACGGCTCTGATTTTATGCAGCACCACTTACACCAAGTAGTCGCCATTTCCTGCTGTATGCGCTGGGGGCAGGACAAAATCCACGTCGGCACCATAGGCGAAATGCACGACAGCGAAGAGGAAATGATCGCCAAGTTTTTCGACCTTATCGAAAGCCATACGCCGCAATTGGTCAGTTGGAACGGCGGCGGCTTCGACCTGCCCGTCCTGCATTACCGTGCGCTGATACACGGCATTGCAGCGGCGCGTTATTGGGATATGGGCGAGGGCGATTTCGGCGACAGCCGTGATTTCAAGTGGAACAACTACATCAGCCGCTACCACAACCGCCATTGCGACCTGATGGATCTGCTCGCCCTGTACCAACCGCGTGCCAATGTGCCGCTGGACGATATGGCGAAACTTTGCGGCTTCCCCGGCAAACTGGGCATGGACGGCAGTAAAGTTTGGGAGGCGTTCCACGCAGGTCGTCTGAAAGACATCCGCGATTATTGCGAAACCGATGCGGCAAACACTTATTTAATGTTCCTACGCTTCCGCCTGATGAGCGGCGCTTTGGACGCGGATGAGTATGAAGTGGAAGTCAAACGGTTAAAGCATTACCTGACCGGACAGGCTCAGGACAAACAGCATTGGAGCGAGTTTGTCGCCGCGTGGCGTTAATAACGCGGTGATTTCCTAAAGCCCTGACGATGGGCGGAAAGCCGTTAATCCACTATACAATAGCGGTGTATCGGGCTGGATTGTTTCCCTGATACTGAAAAGCAGTTGGCATTTGGTTTGGTAAAGCGGTTATTGGGAAAAAAGGGAGCGCGGGCGGTTTGATTGTAAGGATGTGAACGATATTGGATGAAAAAGGTCGTCTGAAATCTGTCGGCTCCTATATTGTTAGGGAGCTGAATTTCAGACGACCTTTGCATTCGGAAAATTCCTTTGCTTTTAGAACAGCACTCCTGTCGGCTCGCTGCCTTCCGGGATGTCATATTTCGGATAGCTCGGCGTGCTGGCGGGGGCGTTGTACAGTTTTGCCGGATTTGCTTCAGGACGAACGCTTTGGTTTGGTGCGGAAGCGGGTGTATCGTCAGCTTCGACTTCGATTTCAGTACCTTTAGGCAGAACCACATCTTTGACCGGAGCAGGCTTAGGCGCAATTTTAGGTTTGCTGAAAGCGCTGGAGC
Source organism: uncultured Neisseria sp. (assembly GCA_937914605.1). GTDB lineage: Bacteria > Pseudomonadota > Gammaproteobacteria > Burkholderiales > Neisseriaceae > Neisseria. The sequence goes on along the minus strand of CALDNV010000334.1, from coordinate 4,054 downwards.
CGCTCGTCCAGGCGAGTGATTTCAACGGGGTTTTGAGTTTGACGCCTTTGGCACAGGTCAGACAGTTGGCGGCACCGGTGCGGTTTTTTAAAATAGCGTCTACTTTAGCCGGATTAATGGTTTTACCGTGTGCTTTTGCCCAAGCGGCAATACTTTTCTTCAAGACGGCAGTATCCAGATTTTTTTTGCCATATGGGTCTTGGTATGCAGCCAGCCAAAGGTTTTGGTTGGCATCTTCGTTGAGGCTGGCCATTTGGTAGATGACGGAGGCGGGAGCGCCGGAGGCGATTGTTTTAGCAAATTCCAGTGCATCCGGAGACTTCATGCGGACGCAGCCGTGACTGCGGACGCCCGGTACGCTGGCAGGGGCATTAGTGCCATGAATGCCTAAACCGAGTTTGGGATCGCCCAGACGGACAAAAACAGGACCGAGCGGATTGTTAGGGCCCGCAGGTACGCTTTTGACGCCGTCGCCACGTTCTTTTTGGATGGATTTAGGGATGTGCCAAGTCGGATTAAAGGCTTTTGCACCGATTTTGTGTTCGCCCAATGTGGTTTGGGTCATGGCCTTGCCGACGGCGACAGGATAGATTTTGGTCAGTTTGCCGTCTGTATATAAGAATAAGCGTTGTTGCGGAATATTGATGACGACGTGCTGACCTTCGGAAACGGGAGAGACGTCCGGGATGGGTGTGTTGGCTGAGGCAGCGGTAACTAAGAAGGCAGCGGTCAGGCCGAAAATGGTTTTTTTCATGTGTCGTAATACTTGTAATAAATGAAAAGAAGATTTTGGGAAATCATACCTGAATCTGTATTTTTTTGTGCGAAAATATGCCCTTTCGGTTGCTTGCCGGTTTGAGCGGCAGGTATGGATTTGGGTCGTCTGAAAAGATAAACCGGGTGTCGAGTGGATAAGTGATGGCTGATACGAAATGTTTTGACGGCGTGGCTGATGTTTTTTCTTTGGATTATGAGGGTCGCGGCGTTGCCAGAGTACATGGCAAAACTGTCTTTATTAAAGGTGCGCTGCCTACTGAGAAAGTGTCGTTTCGGGTGCTGAGGGAGAAGAAACAGTTCAGCGAAGCAGAGACAGTAGAAGTATTAAAAGAGTCGGTTGAACGAGTCCGGCCTGCGTGTGGTTATTATGAGACATGTGGCGGTTGCTCGTTGCAACATGTGTCTCCAACCGCTCAAGTTGCATTGAAGCAACGTATTTTGGAAGAACAGCTCGAGCGTATCGGCAGAGTCAGACCGGAACAGATTCTTCCGCCTATTTATGGTTCGGCTTGGCATTATCGGGATAGGGCGCGGTTGAGTGTCTCAGTCGATAAGAAGGGTCGTCTGAAAATGGGTTTTCAGGCGAAAAAAACGAATGAAGTGGTTGATATTGAAACATGTCAGGTGTTGCCTAAACATATTTCAGATGTTTTACCTATGGTGAAATTGTTGTTGCAAACACTGTCTGATGGCGGGGCGGCAGTCCGATTTGTAGAATTTTTTAATAGCCGTGCATTGGTTGTTTTGAACATTTGTTTCATAAAAAAACCGTCTGGCTACTCTTTGAAGCAAATTGAGACATGGTTTGATAAGATATCAGGTGGGGTAAAGCAAGTTTGGCAGGTTTGGTTTCAATATGGGCGCGAGCCGTCAACTGCACTGTACCCTAAAGATTTGCCCGAATTGAAATACAGTTTGCCTGAATTTTCGGTAGAAATGCCTTATCAGCCGGGTGATTTTACGCAGATTAATGCGGACTTGAATGCCGTAATGATCAGCAGGGCTTTGCGCTTGTTGGATATACAGCCTAATGACAGGGTGGCAGATTTGTTTTGCGGGTTGGGCAATTTCAGCCTTCCTATGGCAAAGAGCGGTGCGTCAGTAACGGGTATTGAAGGATTGGATTCCCTTGTTTTGCGTGCCAAGCAAAACGCTCTTCGAAACAGTTGTGTAAAATATGTGTCGTTTGAGGTGGCAGATTTGTTTGAGACAGATGAGCAGACGGTAGCCTCATGGGGGGTATTCGACAAAATGTTGCTCGATCCGCCCAGGAGTGGTGCTTATGCTGTTGTCAAATCGCTACATACACCATACCTGCCGAAAAAAATCGTATATGTTTCATGTAATCCTTCAACCTTTGCACGTGACGCGGAAGTATTGGTAAATAAGGGTTACAACTTCAAATCTGCAGGCATTATGAATATGTTTGCACAAACTTCTCATGTCGAATCCATCGGCGTGTTTGAGTTGTAAATCCGATAGTGGGAGTGTCTGACAAATGGTTTTTAATGTAATTATTGGTTGAATCATGTTATCATAATTCAATTGGGGAATAGATGATTCGGCTGTTTCCATAAATGCCGAACATCGAATATATGTAGTTTTATTTGCCGCACCACAGTATCGGGAGGTGTTCTTGAAAAATCCACTTTTAATCATATTGCTAGTGCTTTTGTTTATGGTGCTGCTGTTTATTTTTTATAAACAGAAGGGCACAGCTAAAACTAAAAAGACGACAAAAGCAGCTAAAGCATCATCCAAAAAAAACCATCACCCAAATCAAGAAAGTATTGAAGGGGGAAGTCCAGATTGGGTTGATCAGGTCAATCAATCCGTTTCCGATCCGGATCAACAAGATTGGGAATGGGGAGGCAGTGGTTCTGCCGGTTCAACTACGTCTGTATCTGCACAAGAAGTCGACCCACTGACGGAATATCAAGTATATAAGCAATTTGGTTATGAGAGTAAGGCTGCCGAATCTTTGGCAGGTTATTTGAATGGCCTAAACGATGGGGCTCCTGAAAAATTAGTACATGAGCTTGTCGGGCTGAGTCTGCGTGTTGGCAATATCGATATGCTGACAGACGCCTTGGAGCGTCATGGCTCTGTCTTGTCTGAAGAAAGTCTGGCTGAGTACGTTAAAGCCGGCTTGATGTCCGATCAGACGCATTTGCCGTTACGCGTATTGGCAGAAAACCGTTTGGGATGGAGCATGCAGGAAATCGAGCGCCAAATCGGAGAGCAACCTGATTTGGAAGAGGCTTCGACATCCGCTCCTGCGATGACTAATGACAATGCAGGCGCTAATCACGCCCCTGGCGTTTCCAAACGCGCTGCTATCGTATTGGGCAAGAAAGAGTTTACCGATATTACTCCGGAAGAAATGGGAGCCGTTATCGGATTTGTTAAACCTGAACAAAGTGCCAAAATCTTAAAAGATAAAGTAGGCTATGAAACTGCCGTTCAACAATATAACCGTGCCATTCAAAGCTCTTCTAAGCCGGCAAGCCTTATCATCGATGCATTAAAACTTGACTATCAGCATGAAGAAATCAGTCAGTTTGCTAAACACTTGTGGAAGTTGTACCACTCATTGGGTCAGTATGGTCGCCAAGTGAAAGAACGCATGCTAGGTTGGGGATATAGCCTTGGTTATCATGAAGTATTTGATGATTTGGAGAAAGGACCTAACGAAAATAAAATCAGAGAAATTGGTTTGGAAAGGGGTTATATCCGACCTACTTCTCTTCAAATGAAAGCTAAATATCGCGAACTGGTACAAAAAGATTCTTCTATCATTAGCGTCAACGCCTCTCCTGCAGATGAAGCACTGAAAGAAGTTGAATCTTTACTGATGTACGGGCAGTTGGATTTGGCCATAGGTACTTTGGAACAAGCTGTTTTACAGTACCCGCAAGAATCTCAATTGTATGTGATGCTGTTCGATCTTTACGAAAGAGTAGAGGATTGGGCGCGTCTGGAACAATTCTTGCGCTTATTGCGTGAACGCGTTGTCAGCCTTCCGGAAGAAGTGGTATTGGCAATGAGCCGTTTGCTGCAACATGTAAATCAACATTCAAAAAAATAAAATAATTAGAGAGTACCATGATGGATAATCTGTTACCTAAAATCAAAACCATACGGATTATGCTGCGCGATATGAGCGAGCAGCAAGAAGCCGTTTTCCGTATGGCCTTTAAAATGCACAATACGACGAACTATCAGATTCTTGACTCAGATTCAGATGAAATACCAGATTTAGTATTGGTAGATACTG
>CALDNV010000333.1:0-11102 GCA_937914605.1 uncultured Neisseria sp. | reverse complement strand
GGATAACAGCCTGCTTGAAGCCGTCAAATTCGACGAAAAAGGCTTGGTCTGCGCCATTGCCCAAGACCGGCAGACCCGCCGCGTATTGATGGTCGCATGGATGAACGCCGAGGCGCTGCAAAAAACCGTAGCAACCGGTTTCGCCCACTATTACAGCCGCTCGCGCCAAAAAAAATGGATGAAGGGCGAAGAATCGGGACACACACAAAAGGTGTACGAATTACGCCTCGACTGCGACGGCGACGCCATCGTAATGCTGATAGACCAAAACGGCGGCATCGCCTGCCATACCGGACGCGAAAGCTGTTTCTACAAAGTCTGGAAAGACGGCGTATGGCAGACGGTTGATGCCGTGTTGAAAGACGAAGAAGCCATTTATGGGCATACGCATCCTTAGAGGTCGTCTGAAAACGAGTGCAACGAGTTTCGCTAAAACAAGCGCAGCGAGTTTCGCTAAAACGAGTGTAACGAGTTTCGCTAAAAATCGGGCGGATGATTGTCTGTTGTCAGAAACAGCGTTAAGCGAAGCCAAGCAAACCGATGCCTTATCCGAATAATCCTTATCCTTCAAAGCCGAAAATCCCATGACCGACACCATCCTCTCCCAAATCCAAAACACCGTCGACTCCCGCAAAGGCAGCGATCCCGAAGCATCCTACGTTGCCCAGCTTCTGCACAAAGGCGAAGACAAAATCCTCAAAAAAGTCATCGAAGAAGCGGGCGAAGTCCTGATGGCGTCGAAAGACGGCGGCGGCGAACACCTCGTTTACGAAGTGGCCGACTTATGGTTTCACACTATGGTTCTCTTGGCGCACCACGGTTTGCGCGCCGAAGATGTCGTCAACGAGCTTGCGCGCCGTCAAGGTTTGTCAGGCTTGGCGGAAAAAGCCTCTCGCAAAGAGTCTTGAATTTATATTACAATCCGACCTTATTCGTTTTTTCTGCCGTCTGCTTGACGAAACTCGCTGCGCTCGTTTTAGCGAAACTCGATTCTCTCGTTTTCAGACGACTTCGGAGCCATTATGGACAACTGTATTTTCTGTAAAATCGCCGCCAAAGACATTCCGGCGCAAACCGTGTACGAAGACGACGAGATGTTGTGCTTCAAAGACATCCGCCCCGCCGCACCGGTTCATCTGTTGCTGATTCCGAAAGTCCATTTCGACTCGCTGGCACACGCCGCGCCCGAACATCAAACCCTCTTGGGCAAAATGATGCTGAAAGTCCCTCAAATCGCCGAAGCGGCAGGTTTGACCGACGGCTTCAAAACCCTGATCAATACAGGCAAAGGCGGCGGACAGGAAGTGTTCCACCTGCATATCCACATCATGGGCACGCCTGCGTAAACCAACATTCCCACCATCCATTTTCAACTATATCAAGGATTTATTATGGGTAGCTTCTCTCTGTGGCACTGGATTATCGTATTAATCATCGTTGTTTTGGTTTTTGGTACCAAAAAACTGCGCAACGTCGGTAAAGACCTCGGCGGAGCCGTGCATGACTTCAAACAAGGCCTGAACGAAGGTACCGACGGCAAAGATGCCAAAAAAGACGAAGTCATCGAACACAAAAAAGACGAAGACAAAGCATAATCTATGTTTGATTTCGGTTTGGGCGAGCTGCTTTTAGTCGGCATCGTCGCCCTGATTGTACTCGGCCCCGAGCGTTTGCCCGAAGCCGCCCGCGCCGCCGGACGGCTCATCGGCAAACTGCAACGCCTCGTCAGCAGCGTCAAGCAGGAATTCAACACCCAAGTCGAATTGGAAGAGCTGCGCAAAGCCAAACAGGAATTTGAAGCCGCCGCCGCACAAGTGCGCGACAGCCTCAAAGAAACCGGTACGGATATGCAGGACAACCTGCACGACATTTCCGACGGACTCAAACCTTGGGAACGCCTGCCGGCGCAGCGTACGCCTGCCGATTTCGGGTTGGATGAACACGGCAATCCGCTTCCTTCGTTAAGCACGGAAGTTTCAGACGACCTGTCCGTTTCCACGTCGTCTGAAAACGCTATGGCGCAAGCAGGCAATCCGACGGATACCGTCGAAACCGACACGCCTGCAGAATCCGAGCAAGACCGCGCATGGCGTGAATACCTGACCGGCAGCGCCGCTTCGGCGTCCAATGCCGTAGAAGTCAGCTATATCGACACTTCCGCAGACGCGCCCGTGCTGCATATCACTTCCCTCAAAAAACAAGCGATGAACCGCAAGCGCGACCTGCGCCCGAAATTTCATGCGAAACCCAAACTTCGCGTCCGTAAAAAGTGAGTAAACCGGTGTCCGAACCTCAAAACGAACAACCCGTCCAACCTCTTATCGAACACCTTATCGAGCTGCGCCGCCGCCTGATGTGGATCGTCATCGGCATCGTCATTTGCTTTTTCAGCATAATGCCGTTTGCCCAGCAGCTTTATACCTTCGTTGCCGACCCCCTGATGGCAAACTTGCCCAAAGACACCAGCATGATTGCCACCGACGTCATCGCACCGTTTTTCGTACCGGTAAAAGTGGCGCTGATGGCGGCATTCCTCGTTTCCCTACCGCACACGCTCTATCAAATCTGGGCATTCGTCGCACCTGCCCTCTACCAAAACGAAAAACGCCTGATTACCCCGCTTGTTCTCTCCAGCGTCAGCCTGTTTTTTGTCGGCATGGCGTTTGCCTACTACCTCGTTTTCCCCGTCATCTTTAAATTCCTCGCGGGCATCACCCCCGTCGGCGTCAACATGGCGACAGACATCGACAAATATTTGTCCTTTATTTTGGGCATGTTCGTCGCATTCGGCACGACTTTCGAAGTCCCCGTCGTCGTCGTCCTGCTCGCCAAAATCGGCGTCGTGACCACCGAACAACTCAAAAATGCACGACCCTACGTCATTGTCGGCGCATTCGTCGTTGCCGCCATCATTACCCCGCCGGACGTGATTTCCCAAACCCTGCTTGCCGTCCCGCTTATCTTGCTTTACGAAGCAGGTATCTGGTGCAGCCGCTTTATCAAACCCAAATCGGACGAAACCGACGAACACCCGCCCCTTCCGCCCGCAGAAACTTAAATCTGCCTACAAAGGGCAAAGGTCGTCTGAAACGGAACATTCCGTTTCAGACGACCTTTTTCATACGCCAGCGTTTGCGTTTTATAGTGGATTAAATTTAAATCAGGACAAGACGACGAAGCCGCAGACAGTACAGATAGTACGGCAAGGCGAGGCAACGCCGTACTGGTTTAAAGTTAATCCACTATACCGACCTTATACCGAAATCCCCACCAATTTCCTACATTGCCCCTTTCAGACGACCCCTCTATAATCCCCGTTTCCATCCTAAAAACAGGAAACACCTCATGAACATTACAGAAATCGTCCGCCAACGATACAGCACCAAGTCTTTCGACCCGTCCAAAAAAATCGCTGCCGAAGACTTCGCCCATATCGAAGCCGCCCTGCGCAACAGCCCCTCCAGCGTCAATATGCAGCCGTGGCACTTCATCATCGCCGATGACGAGGCGGGCAAAGCGCGCATTGCCAAATCCACCGAAAAACTCCCTTACAACACCCCGAAAATCACTCATGCGTCCCATGTCGTCGTCTTCACCGCCCGCGTTTGCGCCGACGATGATTATGTCGCCGCCGTATTGGCGCAAGAAAACAAAGACGGACGTTTCGCCACGGAAGAAGCCAAGCAGGCAGGCGATTCCACCCGCCGCCTGTTCTTAGGCATCCACCGCAACCAATTCCAAGATGAAGAGCAATGGCTTGCCAAACAAGTCTATCTCAACATGGGCTTCACCCTGCTCGCCGCTGCCGCCGCAGGCATCGATGCCGTGCCGATGGAAGGCGTCGATTTGCAGGTTTTGAATGAGGAATTCGGTTTGGCTGAAAAAGGCTACAAAGCCGTCGCCGTCGTCTCCTTCGGCTACCGTGCCGCAGACGATTTCAACGCCGCGCTGCCCAAATCGCGTTTTGAAAACGAAGTCATCTTCACCAAAATCTAAACCCGATAGAAACAAAAACAAGGTCGTCTGAAACCCGACAATGCAGGATTTCAGACGACCTTATTTGTATCAGCCAATCGCGGCAACGATAAGATTAAATCGCCGCTTCCGCGCGTTCGCCCGTCCGTATCCGAATCACTTCTTCAACCGGCAGCACAAAAATCTTGCCGTCGCCAATTTTGCCCGACCGCGCAGTCTCTACAATGATATCGATGGCGCGTTCCACATCTTCATCTGCCAACACCAGCTCGACCTTGACTTTGGGCAGAAAATCAACCGCATACTCCGCGCCGCGGTAAATTTCGGTATGCCCTTTCTGACGGCCGAAACCTTTAACCTCGCTGACCGTCATGCCGCTTATCCCGATTTCTGTCAGAGCTTCACGGACATCGTCCAATTTAAACGGCTTAATCACAGCTTCGATTTTTTTCATGATATTTTTCCTTAAATTTCAGGATGGCATAGCGTTCGACCCTCAGCCAATCCGGTTTGGATGAAACGTCGAATCAGCCCAAATGCAGCCTTGCTTCCATTTTTTACACAATATAGACCGAACCGCCAGCCCATCCTAGCGTAGAACAGGTTGAATATTATAGTGAAACCCTAACAAAACCGCTATGGTCGCGCTTTTCGTCGGCTCCCGCCCATTTTCCAACACCTCCCGTTTAACACGGACAAACAGGAATAAAAAGCGATACAAGGTCGTCTGAAAAAGGTTTTTAGGCATAAAATTTCCTGAATATCCTATTTTTTTATTTGATTAGTATTTTTTATCCAAAATTCAGCATAATGTTTTCCAATATTCATCATTCGGGATTTTGATTTACGTTAAAATATGCCTTTTTTTGTGAAGGTCGTCTGAAAAAGACGGAGAGAATAGATGTCTGAACAACATACACACGCTTCGACTTGGAAAAGCAAAATCAATGCGCTGGGGCCCGGAATCATGATGGCTTCGGCTGCGGTCGGCGGTTCGCACCTGATTGCCTCGACGCAGGCGGGTGCGCTTTACGGCTGGCAGCTTGCGTTGATTATTATTTTGACCAACCTCTTCAAATATCCGTTTTTCCGTTTCAGCGCGCATTACACGCTGGATACAGGCAAAAGCCTGATTGAAGGCTATGCGGAGAAAAGCCGCGTTTATTTGTGGGTATTCCTGATTTTGTGCGTTATCTCAGCAACGATTAACGCGGGTGCGGTCGCCATCGTGACCGCCGCCATCGTCAAAATGACGATTCCCTCGCTGACGCTGAATGTCGGCGCAATCTCCGCGCTGATTATGGCTTCCTGCCTGATTATCTTGGCAAGCGGACGCTACAAAGCCTTGGACAATGTTTCCAAAATCATCATCGTCAGCCTGACGATTGCCACAGTCGCCGCAGCCGCCATCGCCATGTCGCGCGGCATGCAGATGAAACCCGACTTTATCGAGCCTACCCCATGGACACTGGCAGGCTTGGGCTTCCTCATCGCGCTGATGGGCTGGATGCCTGCGCCGATTGAAATTTCGGCTATCAACTCTTTGTGGGTAACGGAAAAACAACGCATCAATCCTTCCAGCTACCGCGACGGTATTTTCGACTTCAACGTCGGCTACATCACCAGCGCAGTGTTGGCAGTCGTCTTCCTCGCCTTGGGCGCGTATGTGCAGTACGGCAACGGTGAGGCAGTGCAAATGGCGGGCGGCAAATACGTCGGTCAACTGATTAATATGTACGCCGTCACCATCGGCGACTGGTCGCGTCCGATGGTTGCATTCATCGCCTTCGCCTGTATGTACGGCACAACGATTACCGTAGTGGACGGCTACGCGCGCGCGATTGCCGAGCCGGTGCGCCTGCTGCGCGGCAAAGACAAAACGGGCAACATCGAACTGTTTGCCTGGAACGTTTGGGTCGCAGGTACGGGCTTGGCAGTGATTTTCTGGTTCAACAGCGCGATGGCGGAGCTGCTCAAGTTCGCCATGATTACCGCCTTCGTTTCTGCCCCCGTGTTCGCTTGGCTGAACTACCGCCTCGTCAAAGGCGACAAACGCCACAAGCTGACGACAGGGATGGACCTCCTCGCCATCCTCGGCTTGATTTACCTGACCGGATTTACGGTTTTGTTCCTGCTGAACCTGACAGGCATCTTGGCTGCACCTAAGTAAGCCCAATCAAAACAAAGGTCGTCTGAAAACCGGATTTTGGTTTTCAGACGACCTTTTGTTATGTATGGCAAAATGTTCAAACGAAGGGATGAACTTCAAACCGATGCCGCAAAGCAAACCGACATCGCCGCAGCCCATCAGAAACTCCGCCATATCCTTTTGAATTTCCAACCAAACCCATTATAATAACGCCTCCTCGCGCCGTCGCGGACGACTCCCGGCGGCATTTGTTATGGAAGAATTATGAAGCCGTCTATCTTAGAAAAACTACAACAACTCAGCGACCGACTGGAAGAAGTCACCCACCTCCTCGGACAGCCCGAAGCCACGTCCGATATGGACAACTACCGCAAGCTCACGCGCGAACACGCCGAATTGACGCCCGTGGTCGAAGTGTTCCAAAACTATCAACTGGCGCAAAGCGACTTGGCGGATGCCGAAGAAATGCTGTCCGATCCCGAAATGAAAGACTTCGCCGCCGAAGAAGTCGAAGCGGCAAAAGCCAAAATCGACACACTCGATACCGAACTGCAAAAACTGCTGCTGCCCAAAGATGCCGACGACGACAAAAATATCTTCATCGAAGTGCGCGCCGGAACGGGCGGCGACGAAGCCGCGTTGTTTGCAGGCGATTTGCTGCGCATGTACAGCCGCTACGCCGAGCGTAACCGCTGGCAGGTCGAAATCGTTTCCGCCAACGAAAGCGAGTTGGGCGGCTATAAAGAAGTCATCGCCCGCATTGTCGGCTTGGGCGCGTACAGTCGTCTGAAATTCGAATCGGGCGGCCACCGCGTACAGCGCGTCCCCGCCACCGAAAGCCAAGGCCGCATCCACACCTCCGCCTGTACCGTCGCCGTTATGCCCGAAGCGGACGAACTGGAAGACATCGAGTTGAACCCCGCCGACCTGCGCATCGACACCTTCCGCGCATCCGGCGCGGGCGGTCAGCACATCAACAAAACCGACTCCGCCGTCCGCATCACCCACCTGCCCACCGGCATGGTGGTTGAATGCCAAGACGGCCGCAGCCAACACGCCAACAAAGCGCAGGCGATGAAAGTCCTCGCCGCCCGCCTGAACGACGCGCAAAAACGCGAAGCCCAAGCCAAAGAAGCCGCTGAACGCAAATCCCTCATCGGCAGCGGCGACCGCAGCGAGCGCATCCGCACCTACAACTATCCGCAAGGCCGCGTGACCGACCACCGCATCAACCTCACCCTGCACAAGCTGGATTTCGTGATGGACGGCGACTTGGAAGAAATCACCAACGCCCTGATTGCCGAGCATCAGGCAGAGCTTCTAGCAGCAATGGGCGATTAATGGGACAGTTGATGCTTGGCACTAAAGCGTGAAGGCAGGCTCGATGGCAGGAAAACAAGTTCTACCACAGCGTAAATCAAGCCTCAGCCGTCGCCCGCCGTCCTTTCCGTAACCATAAAAATCATATGCGGAAATGACGGCGCTCCTAAAAAGCCTTCCCATCGTCTTCAAACGCAAGCCCAGATAAACCGGTTTTCCCAATCTTCCAACAATCCGCCCCTTTTTCAGACGACCCATCCCAACCCATGAACACCCCGCTCACCCGCCGCCGTTTTTTCGCCATCGCCGCCCTGACTGCCGCCGGAGCGGCCGCGCCCTTCCTCCTGAACCGCAACCGCCCTGCCCCGTTACCAACTACCGACGAACCCGTCATTTGGAAAGGCATCGCGCTGGGTTCCGGCGCCGAGCTCCGCCTTTTCGGCGTTGACCGCAAAGAAGCCGAAATCCTCGTCAACAAAGTCCTCGCAGAAGTCGCCCGCCTCGAAAAAATCTTCAGCCTCTACCGCGAAGACAGCCTCATCAACCGACTGAACAAAGAAGGTCGTCTGAACAATCCGCCGCCTGATTTCCTCGCCCTGTTGAGCATCTGCCGCGACATCCATGCCCTGACAGACGGCGCGTTCGACCCCACCGTCCAAGTGCTGTGGAATCTTTACGCAGACCATTTCCGCCGCAACCCGCGTGCCGAAACCCCGCCGTCCGACCCGGACATCCGGCGCACCCTCAAACTCGTCGGCTTCAAACACGTCGTCTTCGACCAAAAAGCCATCATCTTCGAACAAAAAGGCATGGGCTTATCCCTCAACGGCATCGCCCAAGGCTACATCACCGACAAAATCACCGCCCTGCTGCAACAGCACGGCATCCGCCAAGCCCTCATCGACATGGGCGAAATCCGCGGCTTCGACACCGACAACCAACGCACATGGAACGTCGGCATCCGCAATCCCCAAAACGAAGAAGCCACCCTCCTGACCCTCCCCATGCAAAACCAAGCCTTCGCCACCTCAGGCGGCTACGGTACTGTAATGGACGAAGCCGGCAAGTTCACCCACCTCTTCGACCCCCGCACCGGCACTGCCACACCGCGCTACCGCAGCGTCAGCGTCATGGCGCCGACTGCCGCCGTTGCCGATGCCTTCTCCACCGCGTTCTCCATCATGGACGAAGCCGCCATCCGTACCGCAGCCCGCGCCAAACAGGCAAAAGTCTGGCTGGTCATGCCCGACAACCGCATTGAAACCCTAGCCTGAACGACTTATCCGCTAAAATGGTGTACTACAAAGAAACGCAGCTACAAGGTCGTCTGAATGCCCAAACTCCATCAAATCATCGAACGCCATTGGCAACGCCCCAATCCGTTTTTATCTTTCCTGCTCAAACCCTTATCCAAACTGTTTGCCAAAATTGCGGCTAAACGGCGCGATGATTTCGTTTCAGGTCGTCTGAAAAGCGAAAAGCTGCCCGTGCCCGTGGTTGTGGTCGGCAATATCCATGCGGGCGGGACGGGGAAAACGCCGATTGTCGCCGCGCTGGTGTCGGGCTTGCAGGAAAAAGGTATCAAGGTCGGCATCATCAGCCGGGGATACGGGCGCAAGAGTAAGGCGGTTCATGTATTGAATGCCGCGAGTCGTGCGGAAGATGCGGGTGACGAGCCTTTGCTGCTGTTCCGTAAAACCGGCGCGCTGACGGCGGTGGGCAGCAGCCGTGCGGAGGCAGGCAGGGTGTTGCTGGCGGCGCATCCTGACATCGGGCTGATTGTGGCGGACGACGGCTTGCAGCATTACGCCCTGCGGCGGGATGTGGAAATTGCGGTGTTTCCGGCGGCGGATACGGGGCGCACGGATTTGGATTTGCTGCCCAACGGCAGTTTGCGCGAACCTTTGTCGCGGCTGGATTCGGTGGATGCGGTCGTTGTCAGCGGCGGCAAGGCGGATGCGTCGTTTGCGCCGTCTGAAAATATGTTTCACAGCCGTATCGAAACGGGACGGATTTACCGTTTGAACAAGCCGTCCGAAATACTGGATACAGGTCGTCTGAAAAACCAAACCGTCGCTGCCGTGGCGGGTATCGCCAAACCGGAGCGCTTTTTTGATTCGCTGCGGAACATGGGCATAACGTTGAACCAAACCGTCGCGCTGCCCGACCATGCCGACATCGCAGCGGCAGATTTGCCCAATGCGGACACGGTCATTATTACGGAGAAAGATGCGGTCAAGTTTTCAGACGACCTCAATCTGAATCATGTATGGGTGTTGCCTGTTTGTGCGATAATCGAACCTGATTTGTCGGCGTTTGTGTTGGAACGGCTGAAAGATTCCCAACAGGTCGTCTGAAATCAATTGATTCTTTGTTGCTGTTTGTCTTGAATAATAAGGAAATTTATGAACCTGAAAAAACCGCTGCTCACTTTCGTTGCCATTGCCGCCTGTTCCGCCGCAACAGCCGCGCCTCCAAGCGATAAGTCTTTAAATAGATGGATGGAAATCCAGCATCTCGAACGCGACTTTCTCAAAAATTTGACCAACATGGCGGAAGCACAAAACCGACAGCTCATGCAACCGATCATCTCCTCATATCCACCGGAACTGCAGCCGCAATTACAAGCCGCGTCAGACCGTTATATGAACAAAGTGTTTAAAGCTTATTTCACACCGCAACTTAGAAACAAATTAATGAAAGAAATAAAAAAAGTTGCCAAGGACGAGTTCACTCAACAAGAGATTGATGCCATGATTGCGTTTTACGAGACTCCCGTAGGACAATCTATCGTGGAGAAAAATTCGACATTCATAAAAAAACTCGCCAATATAGGGGCAAGCGAAGCGGATATGAAAGAAATAGAAACAATTAGCGAACACTACCTAATTGAATTTGAAAACGAAATTAAAAAAATATTGTCTGAAGAATGTACCCCCTAAACCTTAAACAGGAGAAAAAGATGAAACTGAAAACCTTGTTATTGCCCTTCGCCGCGCTGGCATTGTGTGCCAACGCATTTGCCGCTACACCCAGCGACGCGTCGCTGGAGCGTCTGTTTGAAGTGCAGAAGATGGATGCCTTGTTGGAACAGTCTTTCCAAAGCATGGAAGGCATTGTGCTTTCCGATCCGAATGTACAGAAATTTTTGAAAGATGCGCCGGAAGACAAACGTCCGCAGTTGGAAGCAGTCTTGAAAAAGTATGCAACCCGGTCGATTGCCGAAATCAACACGCCGCAAGTGCGCGCCCAGTTGCGTAAAGCGGCTTTAGACGGCATGAAGACGGTTTATACGCAAGAAGAAGTCAACGCATTGATTGGCTTTTACAGCACGGCGGTAGGTCAATCGATAATGGACAAAACGCCGCGCTATCTTGAGGCGACGATGAAACCGATGATGAACATCCTTGCCGGCAAATACACCCAATCCAACGAAAGCGCAAACTTGAGGCGCGAAATCCGCCAAATCATGTGCAACGGCAAAAATCCTGCCCAAGCCTGCGCCAAACAGCCGAACAAACCGGCACGGAAAAAATAATGCCGCTTAAGGTCGTCTGAAAACGAGCAAAGCAAGTTTCGCCAAAACGAGCGAAGCGAGTTTCGCTATAGTGGATTAAATTTAAATCAGGACAAGGCGACGAAGCCGCAGACAGTACAG
>CALDNV010000332.1:0-11025 GCA_937914605.1 uncultured Neisseria sp. | reverse complement strand
CTTGTCTATGGGTTCGTGTGCCAACGGCGGCGGCTATTATCATTATTCTTATTCCGTTGTGCGCGGTGCCGACCGTGTCGTGCCGGTAGATGTTTATGTGCCGGGTTGCCCGCCGACTGCGGAAGCCCTGATTTACGGTCTGATGCAGCTCCAACAAAAAATCAAGCGCACTTCCACCATCGCGCGGGACGAGTAGGGGGGGACGATATGGCAAGTATCCACAAATTATACGAAACCGTCAGCCGCGTTTTGGGCAATCAGGCAAGCAAAGTCATTTCCGCTTTGGGTGAGATTACCGTCGAGTGTCTGCCCGAACACTATGTTTCAGTGATGACTACGTTGCGCGACCATGAAGAACTGCATTTCGAGCTTTTGGTTGATTTATGCGGCGTCGATTACAGCACTTACAAAAACGAAGCATGGCAGGGCAAACGCTTCGCCGTTGTCAGCCAGCTTCTTTCTGTTAAAAACAATCAGCGCATCCGCGTGCGCGTCTGGGTTTCAGACGACGATTTCCCCGTGGTTGAATCCGTGGTTCCCGTTTACAACAGCGCGGATTGGTACGAGCGCGAAGCCTTCGATTTGTACGGCATCATGTTCAACAACCATCCCGACCTGCGCCGCATCCTGACTGATTATGGTTTTGTCGGACATCCTTTCCGTAAAGACTTCCCGATTTCCGGCTATGTGGAAATGCGTTACGACGAAGAACAAAAACGCGTGATTTACCAACCCGTTACCATCGAGCCGCGCGAAATCACGCCGCGTATCGTCCGTGAGGAGAACTACGGTGGCCAATAAATTAAGAAACTACACCATCAACTTCGGTCCGCAACACCCTGCGGCTCACGGCGTATTGCGTATGATTTTGGAGTTGGACGGCGAACAAATCGTCCGTGCCGACCCGCATATCGGCCTCCTGCACCGAGGCACAGAGAAACTGGCGGAAACCAAAACCTATCTGCAAGCCCTGCCTTATATGGACAGGTTGGACTACGTTTCCATGATGGTCAACGAGCAGGCATATTGCTTGGCGGTAGAAAAACTCGCCGGAATTGATGTGCCTATCCGTGCCCAATACATCCGCGTCATGTTTGCCGAAGTAACGCGTATCCTCAATCACTTGATGGGTATCGGTTCACATGCCTTCGACATCGGCGCGATGACTGCCATCCTCTACGCCTTCCGCGACCGCGAAGAGCTGATGGACTTGTACGAAGCCGTGTCCGGCGCGCGTATGCACGCAGCCTACTTCCGTCCCGGCGGCGTTTACCGTGACCTGCCCGACTTCATGCCCAAATACGAGAGCAGCAAATTCCGCAACGCCAAAGTATTAAAGCAGCTCAACGAATCCCGCGAAGGCACCATGCTCGATTTCATCGATGCCTTCTGCGAACGCTTCCCGAAAAACATCGACACACTCGAAACCCTCCTGACCGACAACCGCATCTGGAAACAGCGTACCGTCGGCATCGGCGTCGTCTCCCCCGAGCGCGCCATGCAAAAAGGCTTTACCGGTGTGATGTTGCGCGGTTCGGGCGTGGAGTGGGACGTGCGTAAGAAACAGCCGTATGAAGTGTACGATCAAATGGATTTCGATATTCCCGTCGGCGTCAACGGCGACTGCTACGACCGCTACCTCTGCCGCATGGAAGAAATGCGCCAATCCGTACGCATCATCAAACAATGTGCCGACTGGCTGCGAGTCAATCCCGGCCCGGTCATCACCACAAACCACAAATTCGCCCCGCCCAAACGTACCGAAATGAAAACAGGCATGGAAGACCTGATTCACCATTTCAAACTCTTTACCGAGGGTATGCACGTTCCCGAGGGCGAGACCTACACCGCTGTCGAACACCCGAAAGGCGAGTTCGGCGTTTACATCATTTCAGACGGCGCAAACAAACCCTACCGCCTGAAAATCCGCGCACCCGGCTTCGCCCACCTGCAAGGCATGGACGAAATGGCAAAAGGCCACATGCTCGCCGACGTTGTTGCCATTATCGGTACGCAGGACATCGTATTCGGGGAGGTTGACCGATAATGTTATCCGCAGAATCCTTAAAACAAATCGACATCGAGTTGGCAAAATATCCCGCTGACCAACGCCGTTCCGCCATTATGGGCGCATTGCGTATTGCCCAAACTGAAAAAGGCTGGCTTGCACCCGAAACCATTGCTTTTGTTGCCGACTATATCGGCATCACGCCGGCGCAGGCATACGAAGTCGCTACTTTCTACAATATGTATGACCTCGAGCCGGTCGGCAAATACAAACTGACCGTCTGCACCAACCTTCCCTGCGCCCTGCGCGGCGGCATGGATACCGGCGAATACCTGAAGAAAAAACTCGGTATCGGCTACGGCGAAACCACGCCCGACGGCAAATTCACCCTAGTCGAGGGCGAATGCATGGGCGCATGTGGCGACGCCCCTGTTATGCTGGTAAACAACCACAGCATGTGCAGCTTTATGACTGAAGAGGCGATTGAGAAGAAACTGGCGGAACTGAAATAAAGGACCGTCTGAAAAAGGGATATGGTATGGAATACATAATAGATATTTATGAAACAGATGAATTAAATAAACATCGTTTTGCATTAGGCTCTATATCTGAAAAAACGCTTTTTGTTTTTGGTATTAATCCTAGTACTGCAGATGATAAAGAACCTGATCCTACAATTAGAAAAGTTATGGGTTTTGCTGAGGAAAATGGATATACAAGTTTTGTAATGTTTAATTTGTATCCACAAAGAGCAACGGATCCTAATGATTTACCGCAAGAAGCTAGTAAAGAAATTATACAAAAAAATGTTGAAATCATTTCTAAATTGATTTCACAACAAGTAACTAGTGATATTTTGTTAGCTTGGGGTGGTTTATTTTATTCTAGAGCGTATTTCTCCGACTGCTTAAAACAGCTTTACGAAAACTTAAAACAGTACCCTGTAAATTGGTTAAGAATTGGGGAGTTTTTGAAGAGCGGACAGCCTCGACATCCATTATATGCAGCGTATAGTAACCAATTAAAGAAAATGGACATGCTGAATTTTTTGGAGAAAATTTAGCGAAGTAGGTTGGGAACCAATACAAAATATATTCAGGTCGTCTGAAACAGCGGCCGCAACCGATACGAAAACGAACAGGCACACCCAAAATGGCTATTTACCAATCAGGCGTGATTTTTGACCAAGTGGATACCGCCAATCCCGACTGCTGGACATTGGACGAATACGTCAAACGCGGCGGTTACAGCGCGCTGCGTAGAATCCTGTCCGAAAACATCTCGCAAACCGACGTGATTGACGAAGTCAAAACTTCCGGTCTGCGCGGGCGCGGCGGTGCGGGCTTTCCGACCGGCTTGAAATGGAGCTTTATGCCCCGTTCCTTCCCCGGCGAAAAATACGTCGTCTGCAACACAGACGAAGGCGAACCGGGTACGTTCAAAGACCGCGACATCATCATGTTCAACCCTCATGCCCTGATTGAAGGCATGATTATCGCCGGTTACGCGATGGGCGCGAAAGCGGGTTACAACTACATTCACGGCGAAATTTTCGAAGGTTATCAACGTTTTGAAGCCGCACTCGCCCAAGCGCGCGCCGCAGGCTTTTTGGGTAAAAATATTTTAGGTTCGGATTTTGAATTTGAACTCTTCGCCCACCACGGCTACGGTGCATATATTTGCGGCGAAGAAACCGCATTGCTCGAATCGTTGGAAGGCAAAAAAGGCCAGCCTCGCTTTAAACCGCCATTCCCTGCTTCGTTCGGCCTGTACGGCAAACCTACCACCATCAACAATACCGAAACGTTCTCCTCCGTCCCCTTCATTATCCGTGACGGTGGACAGGCGTTTGCCGATAAAGGTATTCCGAATGCAGGCGGTACCAAATTATTCTGTATTTCCGGTCATGTCGAGCGTCCGGGCAACTATGAAGTGCCACTGGGTACGCCGTTTGCCGAAGTCCTGAAAATGGCAGGCGGTATGCGCGGCGGTAAAAAACTTAAAGCCGTTATTCCCGGCGGTTCGTCTGCGCCAGTTTTGCCTGCCGATATCATGATGCAGACCAATATGGACTATGACTCGATTTCCAAAGCCGGCTCCATGCTCGGTTCCGGCGCGATTATCGTGATGGACGAAGACGTGTGCATGGTCAAAGCCCTCGAACGCTTAAGCTACTTCTACTACGACGAGTCTTGCGGCCAATGTACGCCTTGCCGAGAAGGTACGGGCTGGCTCTACCGCATCGTCCACCGCATCGTAGAAGGCAAAGGCCGCATGGAAGACTTGGATTTGTTGGATTCCGTCGGCAACCAAATGGCAGGCCGCACCATCTGCGCCCTTGCCGACGCCGCCGTCTTCCCCGTCCGCAGCTTTACCAAGCATTTCCGTGATGAGTTTGTGCATTACATTGAGCACGGCGGACCAATGAAGCCGAATAAGTGGTGTTGAGGTTTCAGACGACCTGAGTATTGGTGTGTTTGGGATTCACCAACGACTTGATTCCCTCTCCCGCTCGCGGGGGAGGGTTAGGGTGGGGGTGGTGCTTGGAATATTTTGAAACAGATTTTTATACGGGCAAGATTCAGACGGCCTCCGTATAGGTCGTCTGAAAAAAGATTGAGGCCAACCCGGCTATGCGGTACAGCACAAGAAATATGGCATTAAAACAGAATGTCCGTAATCTGAAGCAGAATATGACTTTGGCCGAGCAGAAATTGTGGCATCACTTGCGCGGCAAACAGTTGAACGGAATAAAATTCCGACGCCAACAGACAATAGGCGGATATATCGTCGATTTTGTCAGTATGGAGCATCGTTTGATTATTGAATTGGACGGCGGACAACATTCGGAACAGATTGAGTATGACGAGTAGCGGACGGCGTTTTTGAATGCCCAAGGTTATCGGGTGTTGCGGTTTTGGAATAATGAAGTTTTGCAGCAAACTGAAGCAGTACTGGAAAAGATTATCGAAATGTGCGGTGGAAAATAAGACGGCTGCAACGTTGCAAAGCCACCCCCATCCTAGCCTTCCCCCGCCGGACGGGGGAAGGGACAGACGGTAGTAGATTTGAATACTTCGGGTTTATTCCTGAGATTCAAGTAAACATAAAACATAATATTGAAAGAAGTGACGGCAGCATCTGCCACTATCATGTTCTGACAGAAACCTATCCCCTCTCCCGTCTGGCGGGAGAGGGGTAGGGAGAGGGTGGTGCGGATTGTACAGAATTTGGATTTTTCAAAATTAAGAAACGCCCATTCTAAAAATAAACAAGCAATAAACTTATACTTTAAAGGCCGTCTGAAACCCATTTTTCAGACGACCTCCATAAAAGATTATTTATCAAATACCCGTAACTAGGAACGAACCATGTTACAAATCGAAATCGACGGCAAACAGGTATCTGTGGAGCAGGGCGCGACGGTGATTGAGGCCGCGCACAAGCTCGGTACTTATATTCCGCATTTCTGTTACCACAAAAAGCTCTCCATCGCCGCCAACTGCCGTATGTGTCTGGTGGACGTGGAAAAGGCCCCCAAACCGCTGCCTGCCTGCGCCACGCCGGTAACGGACGGCATGATTGTGCGCACGCATTCGGCGAAGGCGAGGGAGGCGCAGGAAGGTGTGATGGAGTTCCTGCTCATCAACCATCCGCTCGACTGTCCGACCTGCGACCAAGGCGGCGAATGCCAGTTGCAGGATTTGGCGGTGGGCTACGGCAAAACCACCAGCCGCTACACCGAAGAAAAACGTTCCGTCGTCGGCAAAGACATGGGGCCTTTGGTTTCCGCCGAGGAAATGAGCCGCTGCATCCACTGTACCCGCTGCGTACGTTTCACTGAAGAAATCGCCGGCTTGCAGGAAATTGCGATGGCGAATCGCGGCGAACACTCTGAAATCATGCCCTTTATCGGCAAAGCGGTGGAAACCGAGCTGTCGGGCAACGTCATCGATTTGTGCCCCGTCGGCGCGCTGACCAGCAAACCGTTCCGTTTCAACGCGCGTACTTGGGAATTGAACCGCCGCAAATCCGTTTCCGCCCATGATGCTTTGGGCAGCAACCTGATTGTGCAGACCAAAGACCATACCGTCCGCCGCGTATTGCCGCTGGAAAACGAAGCGATTAACGAATGCTGGCTGTCCGACCGCGACCGTTTCGCCTACGAAGGCCTGTATCACGAAAGCCGTCTGAAAAATCCGAAAATCAAACAGGGCGGCGAGTGGATGGACGTGGATTGGAAAACCGTGTTGGAATATGTCCGCAGCGCGATTGAATGTATCGCCAAAGACGGCAACCAAAACCAAGTCGGCATTTGGGCGAATCCGATGAATACGGTCGAAGAGCTGTATTTGGCGAAGAAACTTGCCAACGGCTTGGGCGTTAAAAATTTTGCCACTCGCCTGCGCCAACTGGACAAACGCCTTTCAGACGACCTCAATGGTGCGCAATGGTTGGGACAAAGTATCGAATCGCTGGCGGACAACGAAGCCGTATTGGTGGTCGGTGCGAACTTGCGCAAAGAACAGCCGCTCCTGACCGCCCGCCTGCGCCGCGCCGCCAAAGAGCGCATGGCTTTGAGCGTATTGGCAAGTAGCAGGGAAGAATTGTTGATGCCGCTTCTGGCTCAAGAAGCGGTGCATCCCGACGAGTGGGCAGGTCGTCTGAAAAACCTGTCTGCCGATGCGGAACACGCGATTACCGCGAGCCTGAAAAACGCTGAAAAAGCAGCGGTGATTTTGGGCGCGGAAGTGCAAAACCATCCCGACTACGCTGCAATTTACGCCGCCGCACAAGAGCTGGCGGACGCAACCGGCGCGGTGCTGGGTATTTTGCCGCAGGCTGCCAACAGCGTCGGTGCGGATGTCTTGGGCGTGAACTCAGGCGAGAGCGTTGCCGAAATGGCAAACGCGCCGAAACAGGCAGTCTTGCTGCTCAACGTCGAACCGGAAATCGATACGGCGGCCGGCACAAAAGCCGTAGCCGCGTTGAAACAGGCGAAAAGCGTGATGGCGTTTACGCCGTTTGTCAGCGAAACGCTGCTGGACTTGTGCGACGTATTGTTGCCGATTGCGCCGTTTACCGAAACATCGGGCAGCTTCATCAATATGGAAGGCCGTCTGCAATCCTTCCACGGCGTCGTTCAGGGCTTCGGCGATTCGCGTCCGCTGTGGAAAGTGTTGCGCGTATTGGGCAACCTGTTTGACCTGCAAGGCTTTGAATATCACGATACCGCCGCGATTTTGAAAGACGCGCTGGATGCGGAAAGCCTGCCGTCCAAACTGAACAACCGCGCCGCTTCGACTCAAAAAGATTTTCAGACGACCTCAAGCCGCCTCGTGCGCGTGGGCGGAGTCGGTATTTATCACACCGATGCCATCGTGCGCCGTTCCGCACCGTTGCAAGCGACCAGTCATGCCGCCGTGCCTGCCGCGCGCGTGAATCCGAACACATTGGCGCACTTAGGCCTGCAAGACGGACAAACCGCCATTGCCAAACAAAATGGCGCAGGCGTGTCCGTGGTGGTCAAAGCCGATGCCGGACTGCCTGAAAACGTGGTGCATCTGCCGCTGCATACCGAAAATGCCGCGCTGGGTGCGTTGATGGACACTATTGAACTGGCGGGAGCTTGATTATGCAGGAATGGTTCCAAAACCTCTTTGCCGCAACGCTCGGTCTGGGCGATTTGGGCATCACCGTGGGCTTGGTGGTGTCCGTCATCGTCAAAATCGTGATTATCCTGATTCCGCTGATTCTGACCGTCGCCTACCTGACTTATTTCGAACGTAAAGTCATCGGCTTCATGCAGCTTCGCGTCGGCCCGAACGTAACCGGCCCGTGGGGTCTGATTCAGCCGTTTGCCGACGTGTTCAAACTCTTGTTTAAAGAAGTCACCCGTCCGAAGCTGTCAAACAAAGCCCTGTTCTACATCGGCCCGATTATGTCGCTTGCCCCGTCTTTCGCGGCATGGGCGGTGATTCCGTTCAACGAAGAATGGGTGCTGACCAATATCAATATCGGTCTTTTGTATATCCTGATGATTACCTCGCTGTCGGTTTACGGCGTGATTATCGCGGGCTGGGCTTCCAACTCCAAATATTCGTTCTTGGGCGCAATGCGTGCCTCCGCGCAAAGTATTTCTTACGAAATCGCCATGAGTGCCGCGCTGGTGTGCGTCGTGATGGTGTCGGGCAGCATGAACTTCTCCGACATCGTTGCCGCGCAGGCAAAAGGCATCGCGGGCGGTTCTGTGTTCTCGTGGAACTGGCTGCCGCTGTTCCCAATCTTCATCGTCTATCTGATTTCCGCCGTTGCCGAAACCAACCGCGCGCCGTTTGACGTGGCGGAGGGCGAGTCCGAAATCGTTGCCGGCCACCACGTCGAATATTCCGGCTTTGCGTTCGCGCTGTTCTTCCTTGCCGAATACATTTTCATGATCCTGATTGCCGCGCTGACCTCGCTGATGTTCCTCGGCGGCTGGCTGTCCCCCTTCCCGCAAAGCTGGGGCTTTATCGGCACGCCTTCCGCATTCTGGATGTTCGTGAAAATGGCGGCTGTGTTGTACTGGTATCTGTGGATACGCGCCACCTTCCCGCGCTACCGCTACGACCAAATCATGCGCTTGGGCTGGAAAGTGCTGATTCCCATCGGCTTCGCCTATATCGTGATTTTGGGTCTGTGGATGATTTCGCCGCTGAATTTGTGGAAATAAGTTTCAGACGACGTATCAAGGTCGTCTGAAAACGCAGTTTTGAATATTTAACGGAATCCCTGTTTTGAGGGAACAGAATATGGCTAATTTAGTAAAAACTTTCTTGCTCGGCGAACTCGTCAAAGGCATGGGCGTAACGCTCAAAAACTTTTTCGCCCGCAAAGACACGATTTATTTCCCCGGAGAGAAAACGCCGCAATCCGTGCGTTTCCGCGGCCTGCACGCGCAGCGGCGGTATCCGAACGGCGAGGAACGCTGCATCGCGTGTAAGTTGTGCGAGGCGGTGTGTCCGGCAATGGCGATCAACATCGAATCGGAAGAACGCGAAGACGGCACGCGCCGCACCAAGCGTTACGACATCGACCTGACCAAGTGCATCTTCTGCGGCTTCTGCGAAGAAGCCTGTCCGACCGATGCGATTGTGGAAACGCATATTTTTGAATACCACGGCGAGAAAAAAGGCGACTTGCACATGACCAAGCCGATCCTCTTGGCAATCGGCGACAAATACGAAGCCGAAATCGCCAAACGCAAAGCCGCTGACGCGCCGTACCGCTAAGGAGCAGACGAATGACTTTTTCCGCGATTCTGTTCTATATCCTTGCCGCCATCGTCCTATACGGCGCACTGCGTACCGTTACTGCGAAAAACCCTGTCCATGCCGCTTTGCATCTGGTGCTGACCTTCTGCGTGAGCGCGATGATTTGGATGCTGATGCAGGCAGAGTTTTTGGGCGTGACGCTGGTGGTCGTATATGTCGGCGCCGTGATGGTGTTGTTCCTGTTCGTCGTGATGATGCTGAATATCGACATCGAGGAAATGCGCGCCGGTTTCTGGCGGCATGCGCCTGTTGCCGGTGTTGTCGGTACGCTGTTGGCGGTTGCCCTGATTCTGATTCTGGTCAACCCGAAAACCGACCTTGCCGCATTTGGCTTGATGAAAGACATTCCTGCGGATTACAACAATATCCGCGATTTGGGCAGCCGTATTTATACCGATTATCTGCTGCCGTTCGAGTTGGCGGCGGTATTGCTGCTGTTGGGTATGGTGGCCGCGATTGCGCTGGTTCACCGTAAAACCACCAATCCGAAACGCATGGATCCTGCCGACCAAGTTAAAGTGCGCGCCGACCAAGGCCGTATGCGCTTGGTGAAAATGGAAGCCGTGAAACCGCAAACCGAATTTGTCGAAGAGAGCGAAGTTTCAGACGGCCTCAAACCGAAAGAGGAGGGCAAAGCATGATTACCTTGACGCATTATCTGGTATTGGGCGCGCTCCTGTTCGGTATCAGCGCGATGGGCATCTTTATGAACCGCAAAAACGTGCTGGTCTTGCTGATGTCGATAGAATTGATGCTTTTGGCGGTAAACTTCAACTTTATCGCCTTCTCGCAGCACTTAGGCGATACCGCCGGACAGATTTTCGTATTCTTCGTATTGACCGTCGCCGCTGCCGAATCTGCCATCGGTTTGGCGATTATGGTGCTGGTGTACCGCAACCGACAAACGATTAATGTTGCCGATTTGGATGAGTTGAAAGGGTAAAGGTAGGTTGGGTTGAGACCTGACAGGATGCCGATGCCGTCTGAAAACCTGATAGGAAAAACGATGAAGTCCATAGACGAACAAAGCCTGCATAATGCCTGCCGCCTGTTTGAAAGCGGCGACATCGACAGTATCGAAGTCGGTACCACCGCGGGTCTGCAACAGATTCACCGTTACCTGTTCGGCGGCTTATATGATTTTGCGGGTCAAATCAGGGAAGACAACATTTCCAAAGGCGGTTTCCGTTTTGCCAACGCCATGTATTTAAAAGAGGCTTTGGTTAAAATCGAGCAGATGCCCGAGCGGACTTTTGAAGAAATCATCGCCAAATATGTTGAAATGAACATTGCCCATCCGTTTTTGGAGGGTAACGGCAGAAGTACCCGCATCTGGCTGGACTTGGTGCTGAAGAAAAACCTGAAAAAAGTCGTAAACTGGCAAAATGTAAGCAAAACTCTGTATTTGCAGGCGATGGAACGCAGCCCCGTCAACGATTTAGAACTGCGCTTTCTATTGAAGGACAACCTGACCGACGATGTGGACAACCGCGAAATCATCTTTAAAGGAATCGAGCAGTCGTATTATTACGAAGGGTATAAGAAAGGGTAAAGGTCGTCTGAAAAACGGCTTCAGACGACCTTAAGCGGTAGGTCGGATACTTGTATCCGACATTTTGGGGAAACAGGCAGATTTGTCGGATTCGAGAATCCGACCTTGTATATCGAAACACCCGTATCATAGCAACCAACCGCCCGGCCGCC
>CALDNV010000331.1:0-1575 GCA_937914605.1 uncultured Neisseria sp. | reverse complement strand
ACCATCTACATCGAGGCAGACGACTTTGCCGAAAATCCGCCCAAAGGCTTCAAACGCCTGACTCCGGGCGGCGAAGTACGCCTGCGCCACGGCTATGTGATCAAGTGCGATGAAGTAGTAAAAGACGCGGCAGGCAATGTGGTTGAACTCAAATGCAGCATCGACCATGACACCTTGGGCAAAAATCCCGAAGGCAGAAAAGTCAAAGGCGTGATTCACTGGGTTTCCGCCGAACATGCCGCCGAAATCAAAGTCCGCCTGTATGACCGCCTCTTTACCGTCGAGCGTCCCGATGCCGTGCGCGGCGAAGACGGCGAATACCTGCCGTTTACCGATTTCCTCAACCCCGAGTCCGTCAAAGAAATCACCGCCTACGCCGAACCCGCAGCCAAAAACCTGCCCGCCGAAAGCCGTTGGCAGTTTGAGCGTATCGGCTATTTCGTGACCGACCGCAAAGACCACCGCCCCGAGCAGCCCGTGTTCAACCGCACGGTCACACTGAAAGACTCTTGGCAGCCCAAGTAATCTGTTGGCAACAGCCATATTGGAAGGTCGTCTGAAAACTTGGAATCGGGTTTTCAGACGACCTTTGTTGATAAAGGAATGAGATGGAACGTTATTCTGTACATTTGAAACTGCTGGGGATGGCGGTGTTGTGGGGTGCGTCTTGGCCGATGGGGCGGATGCTGGGGCAGTCGCTGCCGCCGCTGACGGGCGGGGCGGTTCGGTTTGTGTTGGCTTCGGTTTTGTTGTTGGGTTGGCTGTTTGCGCGCAGCAGGTTCGCGACTTTGGCGGCTTTGTCGGCGCGGCAATGGCTGGGCTTGACGGCAGCCGCTTCCGTCGGGGTGTGCGGCTATGCGGTGTTTTTTATGTTGGGTTTGCAGGCGATGCCGGCGGGTAAGGCGGCGGTGGTTGTGGCGGTGAATCCCGTGCTGACGCTGCTGCTGGCGGCTTGGCTTTTCGGCGAACGGTTAAACGCGAAGATTTTGGCGGGTATGCTGCTGGCGGTCTGTGGCGCGATAACGGCGGTAACGCAAGGACAGCCGTTGACGGTATTGTCGGGCGGCATCAAGGCGGGGGAGTGGCTGATTTTCGGCTGCGTGGTCTGCTGGGCGGCTTATACCTTAATCGGACGTGCGGTTTTGCGCGGGATAGACGCGTTGACGGTAACGGCGGCAACGTCGTTCATCGGCGCGCTGATGTTGTCAGTGGTGGCGTTGTGGACGGACGGATTGCCTTTTGAGGCAATGGCGGCGATGGATGCGCGCGGTTGGACGGCATTGGCGTGGCTGGTCATCGGCGCGACGGTATTGGCCTACGCGTGGTATTTCGAAGGCGTGAAGACTTTGGGTGCAGGCAGCGCGGCAGCGTATATTACGCTCGTGCCGATTTTCGGTATGCTGTCTTCGGCATGGGTTTTGGGCGAACCGCTGCATATTTCGCTGATTGCGGGTTGCGCGGCGGCGGTCGGCGGCATGACGCTGATGCGGTATGGGCAGAAGGTCGTCTGAAAAAGGTTTTTCTATAGTGGATTAACTTTAAATCAGGACAAGGCGACGAAGCCGCAGACAGTAC
>CALDNV010000330.1:0-15579 GCA_937914605.1 uncultured Neisseria sp. | reverse complement strand
AAAACACTTGGCTACGAAACGCCAAGTGTTTTATTCTTGAATCTGTTCCAACCACCGGTGCCTTAGTGTTGCACTTGAAATCCGAATCCAAGGTCGTCTGAAAACTTTGGTTTCCCAGTTTTCAGACGACCTTTTACCGTTCAAATCGGGCTTTATTCAACCGTAACCGATTTTGCCAAGTTGCGCGGTTTATCCACGTCCGTGCCGCGTGCGAGGGCGGCGTGGTAGGACAGGAGCTGCACGGGGATGGTGTGCACGATCGGCGAGAGTACGCCGACGTGGCGCGGGGCGCGGATGACGTGCACGCCGTCGGTGGCGTTGAAATTGCTGTCCAAATCGGCGAAGACGAAGAGTTCGCCGCCGCGTGCGCCGACTTCCTGCATATTGGCTTTGACTTTGTCCAGCAAACCGTCGTTCGGCGCGATGACGACGACGGGCATGTTTTCGTCCACCAATGCCAGCGGACCGTGTTTCAATTCGCCTGCGGGATAGGCTTCGGCGTGGATGTAGGTGATTTCTTTCAGCTTCAACGCGCCTTCGAGGGCGATCGGGAAGTGGATGCCGCGACCTAAAAACAGTGCGCTGTTTTTCTTGGCAAATTTTTGCGCCCACGCGGCGATTTGCGGCTCAAGGTTGAGAACGTGTTGGATGCTGCCGGGCAGTTGGCGCAGTTCTTCGACGTATTCGCGCGCTTTTTCGGCAGAAACCAAACCGCGCTGTTTGCCCAGCGTTACCGCCAAGCCGAACAAAACAACCAGTTGCGTGGTGAACGCTTTGGTGGAGGCGACGCCGATTTCTGCGCCGGCACGGGTGTACAGTACCAATTCGCTTTCGCGCGGCAGGGCGGACTCCATGACGTTGCAGATGGACAGGCTGTGTTTGTGTCCCAAAGACTGCGCGTATTTCAGGGCTTCCATCGTGTCCAAGGTTTCGCCGGATTGGGAGATGGTGATGACCAATTGCATTGGATCGGCAATCACGTCGCGGTAGCGGTATTCGCTGGCGATTTCGACGTCGGTCGGCACTTTGGCGATGGATTCGAGCCAGTATTTGGCGGTCAGCGCGGCATAGTAGGACGTACCGCAGGCAAGGATTTTGATGCTGTGGATATCGTCGAACACTTCGCGTGCATTCGCGCCGAAGTTTTCGGGTTCGAAGCCGCCGTCAAGGAAGACTTCGGCGGTATCGGCGATGGCGCGCGGTTGTTCGTGGATTTCTTTCTGCATGAAGTGGCTGTAAGGGCCCAATTCCAGCGACGCGAGCGACAGTTCGGATACTTTGACGGTGCGTTGGGTTTCAGTACCGGTTTTGTCAATGAGTTTGTCGATGCCGTTTGCGCTTAGAAGGGCAATGTCGCCGTCTTCCAAATAGGCGATGCGGCGGGTAAAGGCAATGACGGCGGATACGTCGGAGGCGATGAAGGTTTCTTGGTCGCCCAATGCCACCAAGAGCGGGCAGCCCATGCGCGCAACAACCATTTCTTCGGGTTTGTCCTGCGCCATTACGGCGATGGCGTATGCGCCGTGGAAACGGGCGGTGGCTGCGCGGACGGCTTCAAACAGTTTGCCGCCGTTTTGGGTGTATTCGTGATTGACGCTGTGGGCGATGACTTCGGTGTCGGTTTGCGATTCGAAGGTGTAACCCAAGGCTTTGAGGCGTTCGCGTTCGGCTTCGAAGTTTTCGATGATGCCGTTGTGGACGACGGCAATCATCCCGCCGGAGATGTGGGGGTGGGCGTTGGGTTCGGTTACGCCGCCGTGGGTCGCCCAGCGGGTATGGCCGATGCCGATGTGTCCGAACACACCTTTTTCGCGCGCCGCGTCCTCCATCAGCTGCACGCGGCCGACACGGCGCACGCGTTTGATTTTGCCGTCCATGTTTACAGCAATACCCGACGAGTCGTAGCCCCGATATTCAAGGCGTTTGAGACCGTCGGTCAGAAAATCGACTACATTGTGATTGGCGCGGATGGCGCCGACGATACCGCACATATAAGTTCCTTAGTATCTAGAGTTGAAAAAAGACAAGACGCCGGCTTCCGTACGCCTTGTCCGCACATTATATCAGAGCGTAATATATCATACTGAATTTTAAAGAAATTAACAGTAAATCCAACTGATTGATTGCTTTAAAAATAGTTTCAAATATCAGGCTTTCCGCCGTTTGAGTGCCATATGGCGGATTAGTTTTATCGAATAGGTTGATATGCTGTCTGTATAAATATAACATGAATCGTCTGGCTATTTCAGACGACCTTATACATTTCTTAACCATCCAGCGTAAAAAGACGTACAAAAACCAAGCTGTCGCAATTGAATCATTTATAATTTCATGAAAATAAAAACAAGGATTTCACACCATGGCAAAAAAATTCCCCATCTTCCCCAAAGCGCCGGAGCGCATCTGCTGGGGTTGCGACAAATATTGTAAAGAAGACGATTTGCAATGCGGCAACGGCTGCGAGCGCATTCAGCACCCCATCGAATTGGACGGGCGCGAGTGGTATAAAAAAGGCGACTGGAGCAATTTGTTGAGCGAAGAGCAGCAAATCGAACTGGGCTTGAAAGAAGCGCCCAAACCCGCCAAACCGCATATCAAACTGCCGTTGCGGAATAAAACGGCTTAAGCACCCCGCCAAGCTTAAGGGGTCGTCTGAAAACCGAAGGGGCGCAATCATGCGCCCTTATCTTTAATTTCAACGATACACCAAGAAATTGACCCCACACGCGCCAAACCGCCGCTGCCCATCTTCCTAGCAAACATACTGAACTTTAAATACGGTATATCATCAAATTCCGTCATTCCCGCCCCCCGCCTACGCGAGGAGAGGCTACGGCAGGAATCCATCGTAAAACTTGGGAGACCTTGATTTGAAAAACAGTTGCTGAATTTCAAAAATGGATTCCCGCCTGCGCGGGAATGACGGCAACAGAAACGACAAAGGTTCAAACCTCCAATCCCGATGTGGATTGCCTTAAGAAAAGGTCGTCTGAAAACGCCAAAATATGCTTTTCAGACGACCTTTCCCATCTCTCCCGAACCCGTCCGCGAAAAATGCTAAAATAACCAATTCATAAGCAAATCCACCTTTTCAGACGACCTCGATGCTCACCGATTTAGAAAAAAACGCCATCCGCGACCATTACCAAAATATCGGCAAAAACCTGCCCGGTTTCCGTCCGCGCGCTTCGCAGCGGGAAATGATTGCGGCGGTTGCCAACGCTTTTTCGCGGACGTTGACGCGCGAAGAAGGCGGCGAGCCGCCCAAGCGCGAGGGCGAGAGCATTGCCGTGATCGAAGGGCCGACCGGCGTGGGCAAATCGCTTGCCTACCTGCTGGCGGGCGGCATTATGGCGCAGACGCGCGGCAAGCGGCTGATTGTGAGCAGCGCGACGGTTGCCTTGCAGGAGCAGCTGGTGGATCGCGACCTGCCGTTTTTGGTTGAAAAAAGCGGCTTGGAGCTGACCTTCGCGCTTGCCAAAGGGCGTGGCCGCTATCTCTGCCCCTACAAACTCTACCAACTGACGCAAAGCAACGCCCAGCAAAACCTGCTCGGCTTCGAAGCCCCCGCCGTCTTGTGGGACAGCAAACCCAAGCCCGAAGAATTGAAGCTGCTGCGCGACATCGCCGACGAATTTTCCGCCCGACGGTTCAACGGCGACCGCGACACTTGGCCGGAAAAAATCGACGACACCATCTGGATGAAGGTGAACAACGACAACTACGGCTGTCTCAAAACCACCTGCCCCAACCGCTCGGAATGCCCGTTTTACCTTGCCCGCGACACACTGGAAACCGTCGATGTCGTCGTAACCAACCACGATTTGCTGATGGTCGACATCAGCATGGGCGGCGGCGTGATTTTGCCCGACCCTGAAAACAGCTTCTACTGCATCGACGAAGCGCACCACCTGCCCAAAAAAGCACTCAGCCAGTTTGCCGCCGAGCATTCGTGGAACCAAGCAGTGTGGGCGTTGGAAAAACTGCCACAGGTTACCGGCAAAATTGCCGCACTCACCGACAAAGGCGAGTTGGCGAACCTTGCCGACGAAGCCGCCGCCGCGCTGCTCGAAAGCCTGCACGAATGGCAGTTCCACCTTGCCGAAGAACCGTCTTTGGGCTTGGGGTCGTCTGAAAACGACAGACGGACCAACAGCGAACCGACCTGGCTGTGGGAAGACGGCAAAATCCCCGAAGGCCTCGAAACCACCGTTTCCAACACCGCCATCGCCGCCCGCAGTCTTTACAAACACATCAACAGCCTCAACGACGCCCTGTCCGCCGCCCGCCGCGACAAAGACCAAAACAGCGCGCAAATCGACCGCCTGAGTACCGAATTCGGCGTATTCCGCGCCCGCATCGAACAAATCACCGCCACATGGGATTTACTCTCCACCGTCCCCCTTGAGGGCGAAGAACCGCTGGCAAAATGGATAACCCGCCGCGCCGACGACAAAAACGACTACATTTTCAACGCCAGCCCCATCAGCAGCGCGTCCCACCTTGCCAACAGCCTGTGGCGGCGCGCGGCAGGCGCAGTGCTGACCTCTGCCACCCTGCAATCCTTGGGCAGCTTCAACCTGATCCTGCGCCAAACCGGACTGCAATGGCTGCCCGAAACCACCACCCTCGCCCTAGAAAGCCCGTTTGATTTCGACGCACAAGGCGAACTCTACATCCCGCCCGTACACGCCAGCCCCAAAGACCCCGCCGCGCACACCGCCGCCATCGTCGAATGGCTGCCCAAGCTCATTTCGCCCACCGAAGCCATCGGCACGCTCGTCCTGTTTTCCTCGCGCAAACAAATGCAGGATGTCGCCCTGCGCCTGCCCGACGACTACCTGCCGCTCTTGCTCGTACAAGGCGAATTGCCCAAAGCCGTCCTCCTGCAAAAACACCACCAAGCCATAGAAGAAGGCAAAGCCAGTATCATTTTCGGACTCGACAGCTTCGCCGAAGGACTCGACCTGCCCGGCACCGCCTGCGTGCAAGTCATCATCGCCAAACTCCCCTTCGCCATGCCCGACAACCCCATCGAGAAAACCCAAAACCGCTGGATAGAACAGCGCGGCGGCAACCCCTTCATCGAAATCACCGTTCCCGAAGCCGGCATCAAACTCATCCAAGCC
Organism: uncultured Neisseria sp.; assembly: GCA_937914605.1. Classification (GTDB taxonomy): domain Bacteria; phylum Pseudomonadota; class Gammaproteobacteria; order Burkholderiales; family Neisseriaceae; genus Neisseria. The sequence continues at coordinate 10,450 of CALDNV010000330.1, read as the reverse complement.
GTCGGCCGCCTCATCCGCACCGAACAAGACTACGGCCGCGTGACCATCCTCGACAACCGCGTCAAAACGCAGCGATACGGCCAACAATTATTAGCCAGCCTGCCGCCGTTTAAAAGGATAGGTTGAAACCCATAAAGAGGTCGTCTGAAACCTGATTTCCGGTTTCAGACGACCTCAACACAAACACAATCAACACATACCATGAACAAACTCACTTTCATCGCCCTGCTTATCCCCCTGCTGACCTCTTGCAGTTCAGTTTCGCCGTCCCAATCCAACCGCGATTACACTCAAACCCATCCAGCACCCAAAGCCTTTGATTCCAAGCGTACCCAATACACCTGCGCCACATGGACACAGCCGTCCCCGCCCGATGCCGAATCCCATCTCTGGTATCGTGCCGCCACTCTGCTTGATGCCAAAGACTGGCGTATGAACAAACAGGAATTTCAGGACATGATTGTCTTGTACGAAGCCGCGGCATCAAAAGGGCATTATCAGGCAATCAACAACCTCTACCTGCTCTACACCCATGTGCAAGGTTCGACCGGCATCATGTACAACCCCTTGCACAACCGCGCCCGCAAATGGCTGCACTACGGTTTAGACAAAAATTGGGCAATGGCAAACTACTGGCTGTTTGACGCTTTGTATGAAGGCAATGCGGGTTATCGTCGCAACCCGCAACTTGGTCTTGCCTATTTGCAAAAAGCTGTGGATTTGGGAGTGCCGTTGGCACAATATGAACTGGCGCGGATTTACGAAAACAAAATGAAAGATGTGAAGACTAGTGAATCATTGTTTAGCTGTGCAGCCAAGCAAGGTTTCTCTGCAGCAATGGACGAGTTATCTATATCTAAGAAGATTGATGGAGATTTAAAAGAATCATTGTCGTTGATGCACAATGCAGTGCGGTATGGCGATCAAGGTGGTGGTGGTGCCGCTGTAGGTTTAGAAATGGTTTTCAGTAAAGATAAGGAATTAATGAGGCAATTTTCTGATATTCCTGCTGATCCAATCCGCAAAGCTGCCTACAAAGAATTGTATAAGGCACTTTTAGGCACAGGCACTAAAAGCGGCAACCCCTTCTACACCTTCCCACGCCTAGACGAAGTCCTGCCCCTGCCACCCGCCAAAACCCATTGGAAAGGCATCTACTCGGCGATGAGTAAAGAAGACGCAGCGTTCTACCAAAATCCGCCTGATACCGCTGCTCTTGCTGCCGATATTCTCAAACGCGGCATTGTCAAAAAAGAAGACGTATATTGGCCTCCGCGCAAAGATTAAGATAAACAGGACCCCTCACCTTTACCCGTACAAACTCAGGACAAACACGACATGACCTTAGACCAATGGCTGCGCCATTCGCAGTTGCCGAGACTCGAAGCCCGTATGTTGCTGCAACATGCAGGCGGTTATAGCCGTGTGCAGTTGGTCACGCAAGGCGCCGATCCGCTGCCGGAAGCAGTAGCCGCGCAACTGGATATCCTGCAGGCACGTCGTCTGAAAGGCGAGCCGATGGCGTATATTTTAGGCGGACGGGAGTTTTACGGACGATGGTTTGAGGTCGGTCCCGACGTGTTGATTCCCCGTCCCGAAACCGAGCATTTGGTGGAGGCGGTTATCGGGCATCTTCCTGAAAACGGACAGGTTTGGGATTTGGGAACGGGCAGCGGGGCGGTCGCCGTGACGGTGGCGTTGGAAAGAACGGATGCGGTAGTGCGCGCTTCCGACATCAGCGGCGGAGCGTTGGCGATTGCCCATAAAAACGCGGAAACTCTGGGCGCAAGGGTCGAGTTTGCATTGGGTTCGTGGTTTGAGACGGATAAGACGTCGTCTGAAGACAAACGCCGCTTTGATGTCATTGTTTCCAATCCGCCTTATATCGAAGCCGGCGACGAGCATTTGAGTCAAGGGGATTTGAGATTCGAGCCGCAAACGGCGTTGACAGATTTTGCCGACGGCTTGACCTGTATTCGAGAGCTGGCGCAGCGCGCGCCGGAATTTTTGAAAGAGGGCGGATGGCTGCTGCTGGAACATGGTTACAACCAAGGCGCAGCAGTACGGCAGATTTTGACGGCAAACGGCTTTGCCGAAGTCCGTACGCAACAAGATTTGGCAGGGCTGGACAGATTGACCTTAGGCATGTTCCGCCACGCCGAATAATGTTCTTAGTGGCTGAAAGTGAAGCCGCCAATCTGCCACCTGCCGCATCATGTCAGTTTATAGCGGTTTAATCATGCAGCGTCGCAGCATGTAAAGTATTTTCCAATAAAGTAGCAATCGTCATCGGACCGACTCCGCCGGGTACCGGTGTAATCATACCGGCACGTTCTTTTGCCACATCAAACTCCACATCGCCGCACAGGCTGCCGTCTTCCAAACGGTTAATCCCGACATCAATCACCACCGCGCCGGGTTTAATCCATTCCCCTTTGACAAAATTGGGAATCCCGACACCCACCACCACAATATCGGCAGCCCCGACTTCTTTGTCCAAGTTTTCCGTCGCGCTGTGGCAAATCGTTACCGTGGCGCGGGCAAGCAGCAGCTCCAATGCCTGCGGACGTCCGACAATATTCGATGCCCCGACAACCACTGCTTTCTTGCCTTTCGGATCGATGCCGTAAGCCTCCAGCAGCGTCATCACGCCTTTGGGCGTACAAGGGCGCATCAGAGGCATTTTTACCACCAAGCGACCCACGTTATAAGGATGGAAACCGTCCACATCTTTGTCCGGATGGATACGTTCCAAAACAGCCTGACTGTCCAAGCCTTCAGGAAGCGGAAGCTGCACCAAAATACCGTCTACTTCCGCGTTCTCGTTCAATTCATCAATCAGCTTCAGCAAGTCTTCCTGAGAAGTCGACGCTGGCAGCTCATAAGACAATGACCTGATGCCGCATTTTTGGCAGGCTGCTTTTTTGTTGCGGACATATACCGCGCTGGCAGGATTGTCCCCAACCAATACTACCGCCAAACAAGGCGCACGCAATCCCGACTCAAGCCGCTTGGCTACCGCAGCGGACACCAGCTGCAAACGCTCCTGCGATATTTTTTTACCGTCAATCAATTGGGCTGTCATGAAATTTCCATTTGGTTATCAATAAATAGCAAACGCAATTATCGCATTTTTAAACCGATTTGGCAGTCGGATAACAGCAAAAACCGAAACTGTATTTTTGAACGGCATTACACCCGGTATGAAGTAGGCAAAAAATTAAATTTTAAATAAAAATAAACAGATAATTTAGAAAAAAGAAAAATGATCTTAAATTGGATTGACAGTGTTTCGACACATCTGTATATTTCCATTCTTCAGTCGGGGCGTAGCGCAGCCCGGTTAGCGCATCTGCTTTGGGAGCAGAGGGTCGTGAGTTCGAATCCCACCGCCCCGACCACACAAAAAATTCAGCACGAATCGGCATGAGCGCCCGTAGCTCAACCGGATAGAGCACCGACCTTCTAAGTCGGGGGTTACAGGTTCGATTCCTGTCGGGCGTGCCAAAAGTTAATGGTGGCTGTAGCTCAGTTGGTAGAGCCCTGGATTGTGATTCCAGTTGTCGTGGGTTCGAGCCCCATCAGCCACCCCAAATAAAAAATCCTGCATAGCAATATGCAGGATTTTTTATTGTCTATTGCATTTCAAATAGCGGTTGGACTTTTGCATCATCTGTGAGAATTGAAGTATTTGGCTTTTTAGGTAGCTTTGAGGTCGTCTGAAAAGACCTTTTGAAAGTCATCCTAACGAAACGGACTTTTCATACGATTTTAAAAGGAAACTCATGCACATCACATTTCCTGAATGGTTTGATGATCTTACCGAATTTGAAGCCGAGAACAAAGGCTGTCTATTGGATTTTCCATTATGTATCAATGGGCAAAATTTTGTTTTTACCTTCTACGATTTATGCCGCCTCAACCAAACCCGTGCCGATGAATCTGACTCAGTCGGTTTTTTGAAAAACGAAGCAGTCGTTGTGCTGCAAGCAGTAAATCGGGCAAACATCACCTGCTTTGTTCAAGCATTTTTCCAAATAGAATGAAAAATAAAAACATGAAAAAGCACATCACAGACCTGCGCAACGCCCTGTATAACCATGATTTAACTGTTGCTTCTGAGGAGGACAGCCCCGCCTTCCCTGCCATGTGGACGCTGTCACATCCCTATTTCACGCTACCAATGACCATTGCTTTTTATAATGTGAACGATATCCGTATCGTACCGTTGCACGAGAGCTTCGGTTGCTATCTGATGGAGCAACCCGAAATATCGCTGTATTTCACTAAAACCAACCGCCATTCGTGGCAGCGTGATTTGGCCGTTTTTATTCAAACGCTGATGCAATATATTCATTCAATCGAAGCGGAACGCGACAAGGCTATCCAAAGGGACATTTGAACAAACAGTCTTCCGGTAAACACGGTTTTCCAAACAAAGAGACGTCGTCTGAAAATAGCAAAAATTTTTCAGACGACGTCTTTGCTTTTACGCAATGTTTAGAAGCGGTAGTTCACGCTCAGGCGGATATCACGGCCTGGTTCAGACAGGGTGTTGGCACCTGCGCGTTGGCTGTGCGGCTTGTAGTTTTTATTCAAAACATTGTTGACAGCGAAGTTGACGTTCAAATCGTCTTTGCCCGTCGGCTTCCAGTTGGCGAATACATCGTTGACACCGTAGCCTGCGCGGACAACATTTAGAGCTACGTCAGAGCCGCGCGAGGTCGGGGCGTAGCCTGCATTTTGGACATAACGTCCGCGCCAGCCGATTTCCAGGTTCGGATTGTCGAATTGGTACGACAGACCTGTCGTCCATGTACGTCCCATCGGGATAGCGGTTGTCACGATGTCGGCGGTATCTCCGTTCAGCTTCGGTCTGCTGTAAGCTACGCCTGCGCGGACGGTCAGACCTTTCCAACGGTAGGCGGCGTTCAGTTCGTAACCTCTGTTTTTCAGCTTGCCGCCGTTATACCAGACGTAGTTTCGCCCTTCTTGGCGGATGGCTTGCACATCTTTGATTTGTTGGTGGAAGTAGCTGCCGGACAGTGTTAGGGCAGAATTCCAGTGGTAGTTAAAGCCGATTTCTGCATTTCGCGAGCGTTCTGCTTTCAAGTCAGGCGATGCAACAATCGGCCTGTTGTTTGCTAAAGCTGCTTCGTATAGGCGGGGGCTGCGGGTTGCATAGTTCAGGCTGGTGTTGATGGAGAATTCTGGAGAAATATCATAAACCAACCCGATGCTTGGATTGAAGTTGCCGTCTGAGTTTTCTGTTTTGCTGCTGGTTTTCATTTTCCAACGGTCATAGCGCAGACCTGTGGTCAGCGTAACCGGTGAGAGATCCCAAATACCTTCAACATATGCGCCTGCATCGTTTTTCTTCTCTCCACCTTCTCCATTTGAGCTACTTTTTTGAGTACGCCAGTTTAATCCGTATTTTAAGGTGTGACGGTCAAATATACGGCTGTCGAGATTCAGGTTGGCTCCGTATGTCCGTACTTCGCCGTCCAATTCATAATTTGGATTGGGGACTTCATCACGTTTGGTGTTCAAACGGTAAACATTGGCTTTGATTTTGTCGATAAAGCCCAAGTTTCCGCCTTTGAATTCCAAGTTGGTGGTGTCTTGGGTCAGCGTGCGGTAACGCGGCGAGTTGGTGGCGACATTCGGAATACGGTTGCCGTTGGCATCCAGAACGTATTGACCCGTGCGGCGGTCGGTTTGGAATACTTGCGAGAAATCGAATTCTTCGCGCAGGGCGCGTTCCCCATATTGTTTCTCTTGGCGGTGGCTCAATTCAATACGGTTGTCTTCATTGAAGCGATAGCCGATTTTGCCCAGCAAGCCGCGCGAACCCAATCCACTGTTTAAAACCTTATCGCTCCCGAGCAGATTACGGTAGCCTTTGCCTGCCGTGTATTCTTTGTCGCGTACGAAATTGCCTGAAACCAAAGCATCAAAACCGCCTGCCTGACCGTAAACGCTTGCGCCGCGTGAATAACCTTTATTGCTGCTGATGCCGGCATTTAATTTGAAACCGACGTTTTGGCCTTCTCTCAGCAAATCCTTAGCTTCAACCGTTTCAGCAACAATTGCGCCGCTGGTTGCGCCGATACCTGCGGAGGCCGAACCCGTACCTTTTTGTACGGCAACGACTTTTACCAATGCGGGGTCAAGCATAAAGCGGCCGTTGTGGTGGAAAATCTGGCTGTCGGTGTAAGTATCGTCAACTTTATAGTCTATTTGGTCTTGTCCCATGCCGCGGATGGTTACCCATTGCGACTGACCGTTGCCGCCGCCGAAACTGATAGAGGGTTCGTTGAACAATACGTCTTTTAAATCAGTGGAAGTCGTTTCTTCCATGCGTTTTGTAGTTACACGGTGTGTGGCGCTTGTAGCTTGACCTTTCACAGTAACAGTATCAAGGGTAACGCTTTCTTTCGCTTCGTTTTCCGCGTGGGCAAAACCGGCGGCGAGTGCTAAGGAGAGCAGGCTGAAGCGGAACAGGGGAGAGGTCATGTAAATTTCCTTTGTTAGGGGCAAGTTTCAGTTCTTTGGTTAAATTCATTATTAATAATGATTTCTATTTATTTTAAAGATGAGATACTATTTTGTAAAGGCGTGTTTATGTTTGCGCCGATAGTGTCTGGTTTTTTGTTGATTGAACCATTTGAAGTTTGCCGACTGTAAAAGGTCGTCTGAAAATGTCTGCCTGCTTGATCAGCATTGAAAGTAGGGCGGGGATAGTGCGCAACTTGTTATGCCCGTTTTCAGACGACCTTAAGCGGAAAATTTTTGCTTCTTCCCTTGAATTTATCGCGCCGAACCCTAATTTGCCGCTGTGTTCAGGCAAGTTTTTTGATGAACTTGCCGCCATCTTTTTCAAACCGCATCTGCCGGATAAAGGCAGATGATTGTTTTCAAACTATTTATCGGAGCATAAAACATGACCATCCGTCCTTTACACGACCGCGTCGTCGTCAAACGCTTGGAAGCTGAAGAAAAAACCGCATCAGGCATCGTCTTGCCGGGCGCAGCCGCTGAAAAACCCGACATGGGCGAAGTGATCGCCGTGGGTGCGGGTAAAATCGGTAAAGACGGCGCGCGCCGTCCGCTGGATGTCAAAGTCGGCGACAAAGTGATTTTCGGCAAATACAGCGGTCAAACCGTTAAAGCCGACGGCGAAGAGCTGTTGGTGATGCGCGAAGAAGATATTTTCGGTATTGTCGAATAAACATTCCGTCTATTCAGAACAACAGGTCGTCTGAAAAGACGTACAAGGTTTTCAGACGACCTCAAACAACATTAAACAATTTTGGAGAATCAAAACATGGCAGCAAAAGACGTACAGTTCGGTAACGAAGTCCGCCAAAAAATGGTCAGCGGCGTGAACACTCTGGCAAACGCCGTCCGCGTAACTTTGGGCCCTAAAGGTCGCAACGTAGTCGTTGACCGCGCTTTCGGCGGCCCGCACATCACTAAAGACGGCGTTACCGTCGCTAAAGAAATCGAACTGAAAGACAAATTCGAAAACATGGGCGCGCAAATGGTGAAAGAAGTGGCGTCCAAAACCAACGACGTAGCGGGTGACGGTACCACTACCGCCACCGTACTGGCGCAAGCCATCGTTGCCGAAGGCATGAAATACGTGACCGCCGGCATGAACCCGACCGACCTGAAACGCGGTATCGACAAAGCCGTTGCCGCTTTGGTTGAAGAGCTGAAAAACATCGCCAAACCTTGCGATACGTCCAAAGAAATCGCCCAAGTCGGCTCGATTTCCGCCAACTCCGACGAACAAGTCGGCGCGATTATCGCCGAAGCGATGGAAAAAGTCGGCAAAGAAGGCGTGATTACTGTTGAAGACGGCAAATCTTTGGAAAACGAATTGGATGTCGTCGAAGGTATGCAGTTCGATCGCGGCTACCTGTCCCCTTACTTCATCAACGACGCGGAAAAACAAATCGCTACTTTGGAGATTCCATATATTCTGCTGTTTGATAAAAAAATCAGCAACATCCGCGACCTGCTGCCTGTTTTGGAACAAGTGGCAAAAGCCAGCCGTCCGCTCTTGATTATTGCTGAAGACGTAGAAGGTGACGCCTTGACGACTTTGGTGTTGAACAATATCCGCGGCATCCTGAAAGCCGTTGCCGTTAAAGCTCCGGGCTTTGGCGATCGCCGCAAAGCCATGTTGCAAGACATCGCCATCCTGACCGGCGGTACCGTGATTACTGAAGAAGTCGGCTTGTCTTTGGAAAAAGCAACTTTGCAAGATTTGGGACAAGCCAAGCGCATCGAAATCGGCAAAGACAACACCATCATCATTGACGGCCTTGGAGATGCTACCCAAATCGAAGCGCGTGTTGCCGAAATCCGCCAACAAATCGAAACCGCAACCAGCGATTACGACAAAGAAAAACTGCAAGAGCGCGTTGCCAAACTGGCAGGCGGCGTGGCAGTGATCAAAGTCGGTGCCGCTACCGAAGTCGAAATGAAAGAGAAAAAAGACCGCGTGGAAGACGCGCTGCACGCTACCCGCGCAGCCGTTGAAGAAGGCGTGGTTGCAGGCGGCGGCGTCGCCCTGTTGCGTGCCCGTGCCGCTCTGGAAAACCTGCACACCGGCAATGCCGACCAAGACGCAGGCGTACAAATCGTCTTGCGTGCCGTTGAGTCTCCGCTGCGCCAAATCGTTGCCAACGCAGGCGGCGAGCCTAGCGTAGTGGTGAACAAAGTGCTGGAAGGCAAAGGCAACTACGGTTACAACGCAGGCTCCGGCGAATACGGCGACATGATTGAAATGGGCGTACTCGACCCTGCCAAAGTAACCCGTTCCGCGCTGCAACACGCCGCGTCTATCGCCGGCCTGATGCTGACGACCGACTGCATGATTGCCGAAATCCCTGAAGAAAAACCAGCTATGCCTGACATGGGCGGCATGGGTGGAATGGGCGGCATGATGTAAGGTTGCCCAAACCTGAGCGCAAACAAAAACCTGCACGGACAACCGTGCAGGTTTTTTCTTTGGAAGAAGGTCGTCTGAAAACGAGAAGGGTAGATTTTCAGACGACCCTGGCTTATCTTGCCTGCTCCATAGCAGCCGTTAACGCATTAAAATTTTGCATTAGCGTTGCTTTATCGAACCAGCCAGCCAGTGTAAACAGCTGTATAAAAATCCCTATAATCACAACCATACAGCAGAAGTACAAAAGATAGCCTTTGAATACCGTCCAAACTTTAACCTGACCCATTTGCATCAAGCCGACCGCCTGCACCCAAAACACCCAAGTCTTCCAAAACATCAACAGTGGCGTAATCTGCGGGACGTAAAACACAAGCAGCGCCGGAATCATCAAAGCTTCCGATGCCAAGATGAATCCCCATAAAGGCAGGCGCGGCGCGCCGTTTCCACTCAAAACATGACGCATCACACGGCTCAAAATCAGCCACTTTATGACGGTAACCAACACGCCAAAGACAACGGTGGCAGTGCTGACGCCGAGCAAGGTCGACATATCTGCCGCATTAATCATGCCCAACAGCAGCAAAATCGCCAAAATGACAGGCAGCATATAGAAATAATCAGCAGGATTTTTATAGCGCAGACGCAGAATATCCCACATATCTTTTAAAAAATCATACAACATCAAACAGATATCTTCAGAAACAAAAAAGCGATTGTATCTTAAAACGACACATAGGTCGTCTGAAATCGACAATCCTCCCCGATGGAAAAATTATGGGTGCCGATGGTCGATATCCAGTGGATTTTGTTCAAAATCATCGAAATTTAATTTAAGCTAAAACAAAAGTTTATAAAATATCTCCGCACCATTTCAAAATAAACCTTGCATGAACCCGTTGTTTTTGGTTTAATGCCCACTTCCCTGCAATGCAGACAAAGGCCAGATAGCTCAGTTGGTAGAGCAACGGATTGAAAATCCGTGTGTCGGCGGTTCGATTCCGCCTCTGGCCACCATAAAAACCGCCTAAGGCGGTTATTTTTTTATCTCATGCCATCAAGCATCATCAAGCCAATCCCTGTCGATAAGACATCCCACAATTTTTCATTTTCATTCTGTCATTTGATCCTGCCCCTTTCCGCTAATCGAAACGTCTTTTGTATTTGAAATACAAAACGAAGGTCGTCTGAAACCTTTCAGACGACCCCATCTGACCAAGGAACCCCATGAACATCACCGTCCTCACCCTCCCGCACGGTATGGTGCGCGTCCTGCTGACCGAACAGCTCTACCGCACCGTCTCCATCCTCCACAACCATCCCTATCACCGCGAATAACAAAAGCCGTACCCGCAGGCAGGCTTCGTGTGTCCACCGCATAAATCGGGCGCAGGCGTGTCTGTTGCGAATTCAATACATCAAGAAATAGTAAACCTGGAAATATTCAGATATTGTTTGAATGCCCGTCATAAGGACGATAAGATACCGACC
>CALDNV010000329.1:0-15768 GCA_937914605.1 uncultured Neisseria sp. | reverse complement strand
AATCGGTTCCGTACTATCTGTACTGTCTGCGGCTTCGTCGCCTTGTCCTGATTTAGTTAATCCACTATAAGAAACAAAGTTGGACATTAAAAGGTCGTCTGAAAACCTGCAATGCTTGTTTTCAGACGACCTTTTGATTGTTTAAACCGACTTGTTAACTTATTTCGCTGCCTTAAACGCGTCGGTAACCTGTTTGGACGCGTTCAGCAATTCTTGCGCGCCGCCCGCTGCCAAATAGGTTTCGGGAACGAGGTAAACCACCTGTCCTTTTTTCCATGCGGTCGTTTCGGCGACCAGCGGATTGTTCAACACATCTTTCGCTGCCTGTCCTTCTTCGCCGATGGCCGCGCCCCTGTCAAGGACAAACAGCCAGTCGGGATTTTTCTCTTTCAAGTATTCGAAGCTGACGGGCTGACCGTGGCTGCCTTCTTTGATGGCTTCATCAACGGCCGGAACGCCGATGTCTTTGTGCAGCCAGCCGCCCAGTCGTGAAGACGGACCAAAGGCGGACAGTTTCCCGCCGTTGACCAAAATCACCAAACCTTTGCCTTTACCTTGCGCGGCAGTTTTTGCTGCTTCAAAAGATGTGTCGATTTCCGCTTTCAGTTTGTCCGCTTCAGCCTGTTTGCCGAAGATTTGCGCCAGCGCGTCGATGCGCTCTTTGGCACTGTCTTTGAGGTTGGCGGTATCGGCGGTCATTTCGATGGTCGGCGCAATGGCGTTCAACTTGTCAAACGCTTTGGCTGCGCGGCTGCCGATGATGATGAGCTGCGGTTTGTAGGCGTTGAGCGCCTCGTAATCCGGCTCGAACAGCGTACCGGCAGGTTTTGTCGTTTTGAAATATTCGTCCAAATAAGGCAGCAGGTTTTTGTCGATGGACAGACCGGTTTTCACGCCCAATTTGTTTAAAGTGTCGAGCATACCCAAATCGTAAACGGCGATACGTTCGGGATTTTGCGGCACTTTCGCGTCGCCGCGCGTCGTTTTGACGGTCAAGCCCGCGCCTTCGGTTTGGGCTGCGGAAGCGGTTTGGGCGTTTTGATTTGAAGCGGAATCTTTCGGCGAACACGCACCCAAAGCAAGGACGCAGCATACGGCTAAAGCAGTCAGACGTAACATGGATTCTCCAAGCAGATATAAAACGAAAATATGGAAAAGGCCGTTTGAACAAGAAAATTTAAAGGCTTCCAATCAGAAAGCCGAACGTTCAGACGACCTTTACGGTTTGATGTTACCAAATTAACCAATAACAATTATCGTTTATTTTATTAGATATAAAAGAGGCTGTCCATCGGTCTTTAAATGCGGTTGTCGGCCATCTCTCCGCCATCATTCATCAAACAACCAATCCCAACCTTTTCCCCAATGCCAAAATCGCCCTTTTGTTCGACGGTGAGAACACTTTTTCCGCCGCTTCTTCAATACCGAACCATCCGTAAGCGACGTGTTCGTCGGGCTGCAAAACAATAGCCGCATCGCGCGGAATTTCGGCGGAAAAGATGTGTTCGCGGTTTTCGAACACGCCTTTCGGATAGCGGTGCCGCCAGTGGTGGTAGATTTCATAAACTGTGCTGTCGTGCCAGTTGCAGAGCTGCCCGTCCGCAAGGCGGATGCCGGTTTCTTCCCAAACTTCGCGTTTGGCGGTTTCCTCTATGGTTTCGTCCGGCTCAATGCTGCCGGTTACCGACTGCCAAAAACCTGGCGGCGAAGTGCGTTCGATTAAAAGGATATTGCCGTCGGCATCATGCAGGACAACCAGCGCGGACACGGGATACTTCAAGGGTTTTGCCATCAATCGTCTCCGCCGGAATCCATCGCGGGATCGGATTTGGTATCGCTGCGCGCCTGCATTCCCGCCTTAATCATGGCGATGCTGCTCGGTGCCTGGCTTTCGTTCAAGATGCGGACTTCGCGCTGCGGATAAGGGAACTCGATGCCGTGTTCGTTAAACTGCCGCCAAATATCCAGAAAAATCGCCGATTGCAGCGCGGCAAAACCGTTTTCCGGGTCTTTCACCCAATAAGTCGCGCGCAAATCGATACCGTTGTCGCCGAAGTTGGTGACTACCGCCAAAGGCGCGGGATTGTTGGAAACACGCGGCTGCGCGGCGGCTGCGCTTTTGATGATGTCGAGCGCCTTAATCAAATCGGAATGATAGGCAACCTGTATATTGAACGCCTGCTGCAATTCGCGGCTGGTATAGGATTCGTTGACCACCATCGAGGTAACGAACGTCTCGTTCGGAATCAGCGCCTCCGTACCGTTGGCATTGCGCAGCACAACGAAACGCGAGGTGATTTTGGTGACATAACTGGTAAAGTTGTTGACCGTCAGACGGTCGTTCATGCGGATGGAGCGGTCGCCTAAAATGATAAAACCGGAAATATAGTTGCTCGCCACTTTTTGCAGGCCGAAACCGATACCGACACCCAACGCACCGCCGAACACCGACAATACCGTCAAATCAATCCCCACCAGCGGCAACGCAATCAATACCGCCAACACCATCATCACCGTTTTGACGACTTTGGACAAAATCATGCTCAGATTGGTATCCAAGCTACTCTTCTCCAAATGTCCGCCGATAACTCGAGCCAGCCATGACGCGCCTATCATCAGGAGGCCGACCCACAAAATCCCGTTCAGAATCGTCAGCAGGCTGAGCCTGCCCGAACCGACTGAGAAACTGATGCCGTCCAGCACCTCCAAAATCTTATCGTCCAAACCCGACAGCCAAAGCACGAACCCTATCCACAAAACCATGGATACCGCCCGCTCCAGCCAGTCGGTCAGTTTGTTTTGCGGCAAAGCGGCATGAACCACCGCTACGCTGACCCGAATCAGAATCATCCAGCGCGCCGCCAAAATCAACAGATGCAGCCATACCGCGCGAAATTCCGTCAGATTGCAGACAAACAAAGCCGCCGCGCCGAAAATCATCATCAGTACCGGCCACAAAATCCTTCTGCCGATATGCCGCAAAAGCGCGAAGCTGCCGTGTTCTGAGAAGAAATAACGGTCGTTGAGGCGGTTTGACAGCCAAAACGCCGCCGCCATCAGCATCAAGACACCGACCAGCTCTATCCAGCCCGAAACCTGTCCGAAGTTGCGCTCCACCAAGCTCGATGTAAACACCTGACGCGCAAACAAATCATGCAAAATACTGTCCATCCGCCCTGTTTTTTATTAAAAATCAAAGCTGAGATTATATAGCAGCCATTAAATTCCGCCACATCCGTTTACCACCCCGAGGTCGTCTGAAAAACATCGCAGCTTCCAATCAAGTATGAACCATTCCGCAGCCCTACCCTCCCTGACACCAAACAAATTCAAAGCCGCTTCAAGCAGATAGCCGAAACCGTCCGGCTTTACCCTTGCCAAAGCCGTGCAAGAAAACTATAATCCCAAACTTCTCGAGTCGGAGTGTGGCGCAGTCTGGTAGCGCACTTGCATGGGGTGCAAGGGGTCGAAGGTTCGAATCCTTTCACTCCGACCAAAAATTCAACAGCCCGGTCATTTTTGACCGGGCTGTTTTTTTGCCTTGACTGTCTCAAATCTTATATCTCAAGCGTTTCAATCAAAAGGTCGTCTGAAAACCCCGAATCCGAGTTTTCAGACGACCTTTTGCCTTATCCGTAAAAGCTTACAGATAGAATTTTTCAACTACTTTCAAATTATCATCCAATTTGTACACCAGAGGCTGACCGGTCGGGATTTCCAAGCCCATGATGTCTTCGTCGGAAATGCCTTCGATGTGTTTGGCCAATGCGCGCAGTGAGTTGCCATGTGCGGCGACCAGGACGCGTTTGCCGCTCAGAAGCGCGGGGGCGATTTGGTCTTCCCAGAACGGCAATACGCGCTCCAAAGTAACTTTCAGGTTTTCGCCGTCGGGGATAACATCGGCGGGCAGGTTGGCATAGCGGCGGTCGTTGTGCGCGGAGAACGGGTCTTTCGGATCGAGCAGCGGCGGCAGGGTGTCGTAGCTGCGGCGCCAGATGTGGACTTGCTCGTCGCCGTATTTTTCGGCGGTTTGTTTTTTGTCCAAACCTTGCAGTTGGCCGTAGTGGCGTTCGTTCAGCCTCCAGCTTTTGATTTGCGGCACGAACAGTTGGTCGGATTCTTCCAAAACGATGTTGCAGGTTTTAATCGCGCGGGTCAGGACGGAAGTGAAGGCGATGTCGAACTCGTAGCCTTTTTCCTTCAGTTTTTTACCGGCGGCGGCAGCTTCGGCAAGCCCCTGCTCGCTCAGTTTCACATCGCGCCAGCCTGTAAACAGGTTTTTCGCGTTCCATTCGCTTTGTCCGTGACGGATAAATACCAATTCCATGTCGTATGCTCCAATTTGAGGTCGGTAGAAGGGGCTATTTATAACATATTTCGGCTGCTTCTGCAGTCGGGGCAGGGCGATGCTTGTTCTTTATCAAGACTTGCGGCGTATTGTTTTGCCGCCCATTCCCCTACCCTTGCAGTCGTAATGTTTCCAAACAAATTAAAGGTCGTCTGAAAACCCTGTTTTAAGTTTTCAGACGACCTTTTTCAACCTGGCATCAAGGTTTTAGGACTCGACGGGGATGATGCCGATTTTTGCCTGCCATTTGCGCGGGGCGGTGGCGTGGATGGATTCGCCCTTGCTGTCCACGGCGACGGTTACGGGCATGTCTTTGACTTCAAACTCGTAAACTGCTTCCATACCCAATTCGGGGAACGCCAAGACTTTGGAGGATTTGATGGCTTTTGCCACGAGGTACGCCGCGCCGCCGACTGCCATGAGGTACACGGCTTTGTTGTCGGCGATGGCTTCGCAGGTGGCTGCGCCGCGCTCGGATTTGCCGATCATGCCCAAGAGGCCGGTTTGTTCGAGCATTTGGCGGGTGAATTTGTCCATGCGGGTGGCGGTGGTCGGGCCTGCCGGGCCGACTACTTCGTCGCCGACCGGATCGACGGGGCCGACGTAGTAAATCAGGCGGTTGGTGAAATCGACGGGCAACTCTTCGCCTTTGTCGAGCATATCGACGAGGCGTTTGTGCGCGGCATCACGACCGGTGAGGATTTTGCCGTTCAGCAGCAATACGTCGCCGGTTTTCCAGCTGGCAACTTCTTCTTTGGTCAGTTTATCGACATCGATGCGTTTGCCGTTGTCGGGGCTGTAAGTCAAATCTGGCCAGTCTTCAACGCGCGGCGGGGTCAGTTCGACCGGACCGGAGCCATCCAATTCGAATTCGACGTGGCGGGTGGCGGCGCAGTTCGGAATCATGGCAATCGGTTTGGATGCGGCATGAGTCGGGTAATCGAGGATTTTGACGTCCAACACGGTGGTCAGTCCGCCCAAACCTTGTGCACCGATGCCCAACGCGTTGACTTTTTCAAAGAGTTCGAGGCGCAGGGCTTCGGTGGTGGACAATTCTGCGCCGGACGCGGCTTTTTCCTGCAATTCTTGAATGTCGATGTGGCTCATCAGGGATTCTTTTGCCATCAGCACGGCTTTTTCGGGCGTACCGCCGATGCCGATGCCCAAGATACCGGGAGGACACCAGCCCGCGCCCATGGTCGGGATGGTTTTCAATACCCAATCGACGATATTGTCGGAAGGATTGAGCATGGCGAGCTTGGATTTGTTTTCAGAGCCGCCGCCTTTTGCCGCGCAGGTTACTTCGACTTTGTCGCCCGGTACGATGCTCATGTGGATGACGGCTGGGGTGTTGTCTTTGGTGTTTTGGCGTTTGCCGGCAGGATCGGCGAGGACGGACGCGCGCAGGGTGTTGCCTTCCCAAGTGTAGGCGCGGCGTACGCCTTCGTTAACCATCTCTTCCACACTCATGTCCGCATCCCATTGGACGTTCATGCCGACTTTGAGGAAGACGGTTGCGATACCGGTGTCTTGACAGATGGGGCGGTTGTTTTCGGCACACATGCGGCTGTTGACCAAAATCTGCGTCATCGCGTCTTTGGCGGCGGGATTTTCTTCCTTCTGCCACGCCTTATAGAGCGCGTCGATGTAGTCTTTCGGATGGTAATAGCTGATGAATTGGAAGGCATCGCAGATACTTTGGATAAAGTCTTCTTGCTTGATGACGGTCATGATTGTGTTCCTTTTCATATGGTAGGGAGGGTTTGTTAGCTTTTTTATAGAGGCCGTTTTTCAGACGACCTTAATCGGTGTAATAGTGCTGTCAATCGATATGAGGCGACAATATGATTTTTATAATTTATTGATTTTCATAAAACTTAATAACCTATCATTTCACTCGGATGATGATAACGGATATTGTCGGCAATATTTACCGGTAGAAATAAAACTACAATTAATCTGTCCACTCAAATTCCAAAGGGTCGTCTGAAAAGGCTGAATTCACCGCCGCAATGAACCTTACTAATAACATGAATTTAAAAAGAAACAATTATTTTTCAGACGACCTGTCTTTCTTTTTTCAACCATACACAAATGTAAAAGCCGTGTCATTCTACCCACGATGATTTTTGACGGAAGTCAAACTTAGCCATTTTTCTGAAATTTTATAACACAATTTGCATTTGCTTACACTTCGCAGATTTATTCAATAAATACATAGATATATACTTTTATATCAAACACTTAATAATGATATTTACTCGTATTTCAAAATGGTTTTTAGCAGTTATTCCTTTATCTTAAGTTTATTTTATCTTACAAAATAACAAGATGGCACAAAGGTCGTCTGAAAACCACTGTTTTTTGTTCACAATCCGCCACCACCCTGCCTTTACGACTCCGCCATCATCAAAAAACCCAAATTCTGATACACTAATAAAAGACAGTCAGACGTTGATTTATAAGACGTTTCCTGAAAAATATCTGCATTTTAAAAATTTGTAATAAAAATACACACATCCGATTTCCCCTATCCCATTCCACAGGACACTACCATGAGTGAAAACTTGTTAACCCTGACCATAGACGGCCACGAGGTCAAAGCCTCTGCCGACTCGTCAATCATTCAGGCCTATGCCCGTTCCGGCAGCGCGATTACCGCCAACGTCGGCTGTATGGGGCAAGGCGTGTGCGGTTCCTGCCGCTGCATGATCCGCAAGGAAGGCGAGCGCGAGGTAACGACTGCGTTGGCGTGCGAAACCAAAGTCGAAGAAGGGATGCAGGTCAGCTTCTTGGACTACTTCATTCCCGAGCATATCCAATATTACGACGTGAGCGAGGTCGGCGACGGCTGGAACTGGCTGGACGACACTGCCAAAGCCTTCCCCGAAGCGCAAAACTGTCGTCATTGCGGCGGCTGCAACCGCGCCTGCCCCAAAGGTTTGGAAGTGGAAAACGGCGTGGCGCAAGTGGTATCCGGCGATTTCGGCGCGGCTGCGCTGACCTTCGACCAATGCGTGATGTGCAACCTCTGCACCCTTTCCTGCCCCGAACACATCCGTCCGAACCACTTAGGCCTGTTCGCCCGCCGTATGAAAGCAGCGCGCACGCTGCGTCCGGTGGATTTGATGCGCCGCCTGCGCGAAATCGACAGCGGCAAAATGAAAGTCGAATTTGAAGAGGAGGCAATGTAATGGCGAACGAAATCCAAGGCATAGACTACGAAACCGCCCTTGCCAACTTGCGCGCTTCCTCATTGGAACTGCGCGGCGACCTGCCGGAAAAAAACGAATTATTGAGTCAGTTTCACCCCGACTACCAAGCAAATGCGCGCGTCAAACTGCCCATCGGTCCGAACACGGGTGATTACTGCCATCCTGATTTGGCAAAACTGCTGATCAGTCATCCGCTGATTGACGACTATGATTTGTCGGGCGCGGAACATTTGAACACCGACGTACTGGTTATCGGCGGCGGCGGTGCGGGCGCGGCAGCGGCATTGTCTGCGACCGAAGCAGGCGCGCGCGTGATTATGGCGAACAAGCTGCGTATCGGCGACAGCAATACCGTAATGGCCGAAGGCGGCATTCAGGCTGCTGTCGGCGCGGAAGACAGCTTGCAGCAACACTTTAACGACACCATCAAAGGCGGCCACAACGCAGGCAAAAAAGAATTGGTGGCGCAAATGGTTACCGACGCGCCGTCCGCCATCCGCTGGCTGATCGGCTTGGGCATGACTTTCGACCTTGCCAAAGGCGCGGACAGCAACGGCATGTTGAGCCGCAAGCGTGCAGGCGGTACGACCGTGCCGCGCATCTTGAGTTACCGCGACTTCACAGGCCTCGAAATGATGCGCGTACTGCGCGAGGCGGTCGAACTCGACGAAAACATCACCCAGCTCAACCGCCACCCCGCCATCGAATTATTGTCGGACGAACACGGCCGCTGCGTCGGCGCGATTTTGTACGATTTGGAAAAACGCTCTTTGGTATTGGTTCACGCCAAAGCCGTGGTATTGGCGACCGGCGGCAGCGGACGGCTGCATTTGCAGGGTTTCGCCACTTCCAACCACTACGGCGCAACCGCCGACGGTCTGGTGATGGCGTACCGCATCGGCGCGAAACTGCGCGACATCGATTCCTTCCAATACCATCCGACCGGCGTCGCCCATCCGCCGCACTTGGCGGGCGCGCTGATTTCCGAAGCCGTCCGTTCCGCAGGTACCAAGTTGGTCAACGGTTTGGGCGAGCGTTTCGTTGACGAATTGCAGCCGCGCGATGTCGTTGCCGCCGCTATTTTGCGCGAGTGCCGCGAAGGCCGCGGCGTGGTACGCGACGGACAGGTCGGCGTGTTCCTCGACACCCCGCGCCTGATTGAAAACGATCCTGATGTGTTGAACCGTCTGGTTACGCTTGGCCACGTCGCCCATAAATGCGGCATCGACCCCGCCGTCGAACCCGTGATGATTCATCCGACCCTGCACTACCAAAACGGCGGCATCGAAATCAACGGCGACGGCGCGACCTGTGTCGAAGGCCTCTATTGCGCCGGCGAAGTAACCGGCGGCATCCACGGCCGCAACCGCCTGATGGGCAACGCGCTTTTGGACATCATCAGCTTCGGCCGCCGCGCGGGTAAAGCCGCCGCCAGTTGCGGCCTGCCGCTGAAAAAAGTGCGCGGCGGTGTCGGACACGTCCACGATCTGCAACGCGAAATGACCCGCGCCGGACTGACCAGCGACATCAAAGCCCCCGTTTTATATCCCGACTACGGCAAATTCGATTTGCGCGAACACGCCGGTTTGCAGGAGCAACAATCATGAACCAAGCCAATCAAAACTTACTGCACCCGTCCCGCCAAGTCGGCGCGGATTTGGCCGCGTGGCGCAAAGTCGGCGGCGGCGAAGGCCTGCTGGCGGCACTTGCCGATCCTCAAAGCATCGTTTCCAAGCTGCAAGACGCCAACCTCTGCGGCATGGGCGGCGCAGGTTTCCCGACCTGGCGCAAATGGGAGGCGGCCGTCGCAGCCCAAAGCAAACACGGCGACAAATACGTCGTCTGTAACGCCAACGAAGACGAACCGGGTACGTTCAAAGACCGCGTATTGCTGGCGAAAACGCCGCACCAAGTCATCGAAGGCGTCCTAATTGCTGCCGTCGCCTGCCGCGCCAACAAAGCGATTATGTATGTCAACCCGCACCAGACCGAATCCATCGCATCTATCGTGCCCGCCATCGAGCAATGGAAAAAAAGCGATTTGTTCATCCGCATCGAAAACTATCTGGGCAAACCTTTAGACCTGAAATTGGTCGAAACTTCAGGCCGCTACATCGGCGGCGAAGAAACCGCCGTGATTTCATGGTTGGAAGGCGGTTTCCCATTCCCGCGCCGCAAGCCGCCGTTCCCTGCCGAAAGTGGCGTAGGAGGCGAGCCGACCTTAATCAACAACACCGAAACCTTCGCCAACATCCCGCAAATCCTTGCCAAAGGCGCGGAATGGTACAAATCGCTGGGTTTGGGCGATGCCGCAGGCACGAAACTCTACTCGCTTTCCGGCGACGTATTGAATCCGGGCCTGTACGAACTGCCGATGGGCACGACCTTGCAATCGCTGATTTTCGACCACGGCGGCGGTATGCTCGAAGGGCGCACGTTTAAAGCCGTCTTCACCGGCGGCCCGTCAAACACGCTTCTGACCGCGAAAGATTTGGATGTGCCTTTGGACTTCGTGTCCGTGCGCGAACGCAAATCCAGCCTCGGCACGGGCGCGATGATTGTGATTTCCGAAGGCACCAGCGTCGTGCGTAAAGTGGCTGAGTATGTGGAATTTTTTGCCTCCAACTCATGCGGACAATGCCCGCCATGCAAAGGCGGTACCTTCCAACTTTCACGCCTACTCAACCGCGTGGATACCGGCATCGGCACTTCAGACGACCTCCGCGCCCTGCAAAGCCTGTGCCAACTGCTGCCCCGAAGCGGCCGCTGCGGCCTGATTGACGGCGCAGTTACCGTGCTGCAAAGCTCGCTGCGCACCTTCCCCGAAGAGTACGGACTGCCTGCTGAGCAGGATTAATCCGATACGGGGTTTCAGACGACCTTTTCTATATAGGAGGTCGTCTGAAAAATACCTGTAGATTGGGACATGACACAACATTGTAAGTATTTGTTGGGTTTCACAACCGAACCTGCTAAATCTGAGGTTTTACCCTCTCCCACGGGGAGAGGGAATGATGGTGCTGAAACCGACCATTATCAGATTTTCTGCAATCTGCCCCTCTTCCACGAAGAGGGAATGATGGTGCTGAAACCGACCATTATTAGATTTTCTACAATCTGCCCCTCTTCCACAGAGAGGGAATGATGGTGCTGAAACCGACCATTATTAGATTTTCTGCAATCCGTCCCCTCTCCCCGTGGGAGAGGGTTAGGGAGAGGGCAAAACCCAATAACCTTAAGAAAACGTTGTCTGAAAAGATGGCAACACAAACACGCATTACCTAAACCACCAAAAGAAAAACATAAAAAACAACTACTGCCAAAATACGTTTCAGACGACCCTCCCCGCCAAAACGGACACACATCGTCTGACTAAAACTTATCGGAAGATTTGCCATCAGAAAAAACGATACGGTGTATCTTGAGGTTTTGCCCTCTCCCTAACCCTCTCCCACGGAGAGAGGGAATAATGGCGCTGAAACCGACCATTATCAGACTTTCTGCAATCTGTCCCCTCTCCCAGCGGGAGAGGGCTAGGGAGAGGGCAAAACGTAAAAGCTCAAGAAACGTCGTCTGAAAAAGATGACAACACAAACACGCATTACCCAAACCACCAAAAGAAAAACATAAAAAACAACTGCTGCCAAATACGTTTCAGACGGCCTTTCCCCGCTCAAACGGACACACGTCGTCTGAAATCCGATTTCCCCGATACCTCAAACTAGGAGACTCAACATGGGCTTCAAGCCAATTCCTGCGGCGGTTGCGCTCGCGCTGACGCTGATTATCTGGTTCGTCATACCCGTGCCGCAGGGCGTATCGCCCGACGCATGGCACCTTTTAGCGCTGTTCGTCGGCATCATCGCCGGCATCATCGGCAAAGCCATGCCCATCGGCGCAATGGCGATTTTGGGCATTACCTTGGTCGCACTGACCGGCGTTACCAACGAAAAAGCCGCCGACGCAACTAAAGACGCACTGAGCAGCCTCAACAACTCGTTAATCTGGATGATCGGTATCGCCATCATCATCTCTCGCGGTTTGTTGAAAACCGGCTTGGGGATGCGTATCGGCTACCTTCTGATTTCCCTTTTCGGCAAACGCACGCTGGGCGTAGGTTACAGCTTGGCACTGGCCGACTTGGTCATCGGTCCGGTAACGCCGAGCAACACTGCGCGCGGCGGTGCCATCGTGCATCCGATTATGCGCTCCATCGCCCTGAGTTTCGATTCCGACCCCGAAAAAGGCACGGAGGGCAAAATCGGTAAATACCTCGCGCTGGTCAACTACCACGCCAACATCATCACCTGCTGCATCTTCATTACCGCGACCGCGCCCAACCCGCTGGTCGTCGAATTAGTCGCCAAAGCCACCGATTCGCAAATCCACCTCTCTTGGGGCACATGGTTCGCCGCCATGGTCGTCCCCGGCCTGATCGCCATGTTCCTGATGCCGCTGGTGCTGTATTTCCTGTATCCGCCCGAAATCAAACAAACGCCTAACGCGACCGCCCTTGCCAAAGAAAAACTGAAAGAAATGGGCGCGATGAAGCGTGACGAAAAAATCATGCTCGGCATTTTCGTGATTCTGCTGCTTTTGTGGGCGGGCGTTCCCGAAATGCTGTTCGGCGTGAAAGTCGATGCCACCGCCACCACCTTCCTTGGTCTCTCCCTGTGTCTGCTCACCGGCGTACTGACTTGGGACGACGCGCTGAAAGAAAAAGGCGCGTG
Source organism: uncultured Neisseria sp. (assembly GCA_937914605.1). Taxonomy (GTDB): domain Bacteria; phylum Pseudomonadota; class Gammaproteobacteria; order Burkholderiales; family Neisseriaceae; genus Neisseria. The sequence continues at coordinate 3,475 of CALDNV010000329.1, read as the reverse complement.
GGACACCATCGTCTGGTTTGCCGCCTTGGTCATGATGGCGAACTTCCTCAACAAATTGGGACTGATTGCATGGCTGTCCGAATCCATGCAGGGCGGCATCTCCCATCTCGGTTTGGGCTGGGAAGCCGGCTGCGCCCTGTTGGTACTCGCCTACCTCTACGCCCACTACGTTTTCGCCAGCGGCACGGCACATGTTACCGCCATGTTCGGCGCGTTCTACGGCGCAGGCCTCGCCTTGGGCGCATCGCCGATGCTGTTCGCCCTGATTATGGCGTCCGCCACCGGCATCATGATGTCGCTGACCCACTACGCTTCAGGTTCGTCCCCCGTCATCTACGGCTCGAACTATGTCAGCATGACCGAATGGTGGAAAGCCGGCTTCATCATGAGCGTGGTCGAAATCCTGATTTTCGGCACCATCGGCATTATCTGGTGGAAAGTGCTGGGCTACTGGTAAACCCTGCCTGAAATCAACAAAAGGTCGTCTGAAAATAGGTTTTCAGACGACCTTTTTGTTTTTCGGAGAGAAACAGTTACAAGACGATGCTGGATATTCAACTCGTTATTGGCTGCCCAACCATTCGTCGCGCGTTTGCTTGGCTTCTTCAAAATAACGGTATAACGCGTCGCGGTTTTCTTGTTCGAGGATACGCTCCAGCTCGGAAAGTTGATCGTGCAGTCCGGCAATCAGCTTGATCAGGCTGTTTTTATTGTCCAGGCAGATGTCCGTCCAAATGGCGGGATGGCTGGAGGCGATGCGGGTAAAGTCTCGGAAACCGCTGGCGGCAAATTTCAAATATTCCTGTCCGTCCGGATGGTCGGCGATTTGGTGGACATAGGCAAAAGCGGTCAAATGCGGCATATGGGAAACGGCGGCGAACACGGCATCGTGTTCTTCCGCGCTCATTTCAAACGTCTGCGCGCCGACCGCCTGCCACAGGCTTTTTATCAAAGCGATCCCTTCGGGACGCTCTTGTCCGTGTGTGGTGATAATCAGTTTTTTATCTTGATACAATCCGAATTGCGCCGCCAATGCGCCGCTGCGGTCGGAGCCTGCAATGGGGTGAGCGGCGATACAGTGTGAAATCCGCTCGGGCAGATATTGGCGGAAAGCGGCGATGGCAGTCCGCTTGGTGCTGCCCACATCAGACACATAAGCCTCCGGCGCAAGCAGCGGGGCAATGGCTTGGCAGATGGTCGGCAGCGTGGAAACTGGCGTGGCAATCAACACCAAATCGGCATGACCGATGCTTTCGGCGTTGATTTCCGTAAACGCTTTATCAATCACCCGACGCTCAAGCGCACGGTCGAGATTGTCGCGGTCGAGATCAATACCGGTCACGGTTTGCACCCATCCCAATCGTTTGAGATCCAGAACGAAAGAGCCGCCTATCAGTCCGACGCCGATAAGGGTGATGTGTTGGAGCGGGGCATTTGGTGTCATGGCGGATGTGTAAGGCGGTGGATAAAGGAAAGGTCGTCTGAAAACGTACCGAGGACTAGGATTTGCTTCGAAACCTGCAAAACCTTCTTGGAACACAAATCCTGCCTGCAGCTTGGGCTATTATAGTGAATCGGCCCCATTCCAGCCACAAACCTGTCAGGCAGACAGTCAGCACACATTCGTTTTCAGAATGGAACAATCTTCCGCAATGCCAAAAAATTTTGCATACACCGGCCATCCTAAATCAATATTATTTAAGAAAATCAAAGAAAACCGGCAGCGTTCATTTGCTCTAAAAACCGTTTATACAGAAACAGTTTTCCAAACCTTGCGTTCCGTTTTACAATTGAGAGCCATTCTTGAACCAGGTCGTCTGAAAGTACCGTATGTCACTTGCACAACCCAACCGTATCCTCGTCATCAAACTACGCCATCATGGTGACGTATTGCTCAGTACGCCGGTCGTCGATGCGATCAAACAACATTTTCCCGAGTGCGAAGTCGATATGCTGGTTTATCAGGAAACCGCCGACATCATCCGCGACAATCCTCAAATCGCCCGGATTTTCACCATTGACCGGCAATGGAAGAAACAAGGCGTGCGGATGCAGTTCAAACACGAAAAAGACCTTTTCCGTCAGTTAAAAGCCCGTCAATACGATTGGGCATTCAACCTTTCCGACCAATGGCGTGCCGCCATCATTGCCAAACTCTGCGCCAAATGCAGCGTCGGCTTCAACTGCATCAAACGCGACAATACCGCCTGGCGCTGGTGTCACGACTTTCTCAACCCCGATATGTGCACGACCAAACATATCGTTGAAACCCATCTGGGCATACTGCCTCCGCTTATCCGTCCGGAAGAGCTGTCCCACGCAAAAGTCCGCATGAGCATCTCCCCTGATGTCCGCAACAGTATGGAACAAAAATTACGCGAACAAGGCTGGCAAGGCGAAAACTACGTTTTACTGCATCCGGGCGCACGCTGGTTGTTCAAATGTTGGGAAGACGGCAAAAACGCCGCACTCGTCCAGCTTCTGATGAACCACGGACACAACGTCGTCCTGACCGCCTCCCCCAGTCCCATCGAACACGACATGATTGAAGCCATCTTAGGTCGTCTGAAAATACCGGAAAACGGCAAAGTATGGGTATTGTCCGGCTGCCTAACTTTGCGCGAACTTGCGGCGGCAATAGACCGCGCCAAACTGTTTATCGGCGTCGATTCCGTTCCCATGCACATCGCCGCTGCGCTCGACAAACCGCAAATCGCCCTATTCGGCGCGACTTGGCTGGGCATATGGCATCCTTATTCACTCAATGCCGAAGTGATATGGGCGGGCGATTATACCGATCTCCCCCACCCCGACAGCATCAATACAAACAATCCCGAACGTCTCCTGAAAGCCATTCCCCTGGAAGAAGTATGGAACCGCGTTTCCGCCAAACTCGAAAAAATTGACCAAGCGAAAACACACGCAGCAACAGAATAATTCCTACTGCGGTATCAATAAGCGGTTGTCTATAAATAAGGTAGAGGTTTTTGCAAAATTAACTCCAACAGAATTTCACCCTATTCCTACATCTCAAGAGATCACCTAAGATTTATCCAAACATCCTGAAACCTTCACGGACGTGAACGCGCTATTTGGTGGAGACGTAGTCAGCATAGTGCGCCGGCAAGGCAGTCGTTTCCAATAACGAGCCTTCTTACTGCGACACTAAGGCAGTATTGCAGCCCACCACCTTTTCAGACGACCTTTCCACATAGGTCTCTCCATGTATCCTGATCTGACGGCCGAATGAAGCGGGACAGGCATGGCGGCATTACCCGCCCGACACAAAGGCCGTCCGACTCCGGACTGGATTCGGACGGCCTTTTCATTACCGGGTCTGCAGCTGCGCACATTCCCTATTCGGGAGGGCGCACTCGGGTTTATTTTTTAGCGACGGGGGTGGCGGCTTTGTTTTGAGCGGCCGGGGCGACGGTTGCCTCCGCCTTCAGTTTGGAGAAGATGCCCTCACCGATAC
>CALDNV010000328.1:0-15116 GCA_937914605.1 uncultured Neisseria sp. | reverse complement strand
CTTTGAGCTAAGGCGAGGCAACGCCGTACTGGTTTAAAGTTAATCCACTATATTTCGATGTTTACGCTCTTTAAACTCAGTCATGGCAACACCCTATTCTTCCAAGCCAATACGCCCAAACTTCCCCATCAACGACCTTTGACTTCCATCAAACAAAATTATCTTCTTCAAAAAACGCCCGTTGTCCTTTATCCAAGAAAATAAATGTGTTCACCTCCTCATCCAATACCCAAATATTGCCTATTGGATAAATACACAGCCGACACATCAGCAAATTATTGTTCAGAACATAAAAAATAGAGCCATTTATCTAAAAAATAACCACCCAATTAACATTAAATACCAAGCATTCAAACCCACGCCAACCCATATAAAAAAATCCATACCGTTTTCAGACGACCCCAACCCGATTAAAAGCCTATTTTCCCAACCATTTCAGGCTACTATGCACAAACAGCTTCTTACAGTATGATGGACTTCTCGATTTTGCCTTAAGCCTGCATGCGTTTCAGCGGCGCAGGCAGCAGGAATCAGGCTTCCAAACAAATCCAACCTCAACTCGGAGTAAACATCATGTTGACCCAGACCCAACAGGTCGATTTGACCCTGCATCATCTCAAAGAGCGCGCCTTGGCAGAATATAGCCCCAAACAGCGTGCGACCGTCGAAGCTTCCGAAGACTGGAAACAGTTTGACCGGCGTTTGAACGAGCATTTTCCCAAGCTGATGCACGAGCTGGACAACGTTTACAACGACAACGAAGCCGTCCTGCCCATGCTGGAACAACTGATTGCCCAAGCATGGCAAAGCTATTCCCAACGCGACAAGTCTCTGAAAGCCATCGATGCCGCGCGTGAGAATGACCCCGATTGGATTTTGTCCAATAAACAGGTCGGCGGCGTGTGTTATGTCGATTTGTTCGCGGGCGATTTGAAAGGCTTGAAAGCCAAAATCCCTTATTTTCAAGAACTGGGGCTGACCTATCTGCACATGATGCCCCTGTTTAAATGCCCTGAAGGCAAGAGCGACGGCGGCTATGCGGTCAGCAGTTACCGCGACGTCAATCCAGCTTTGGGTACGATAGACGATTTGCGCGATGTCATTGCCGCGCTGCACGAAGCGGGCATTTCCGCCGTCGTCGATTTCATCTTCAACCACACGTCCAACGAACACGAATGGGCGAAACGCTGCGCCGCCGGCGATCCGCTTTTCGACAATTTCTACTATATCTTCCCCGACCGCTGGATGCCCGACCAATACGACCGCACCCTGCGCGAAATCTTTCCCGATCAGCATCCGGGCGGCTTCTCCCAATTAGAAGACGGACGCTGGGTATGGACGACGTTCAACTCCTTCCAATGGGATTTGAATTACAGCAATCCATGGGTATTCCGTGCCATGGCAGGCGAAATGATGTTCCTCGCCAATCTGGGCGTCGACATCCTGCGTATGGACGCCGTCGCCTTTATTTGGAAACAAATGGGTACGGATTGCGAAAACCTGCCACAAGCCCACGCCTTAATCCGCGCGTTTAACGCCGTCATGCGCATCGCCGCACCTGCCGTGTTCTTCAAATCCGAAGCCATCGTCCACCCCGACCAAGTCGTCCAATACATCGGACAAGACGAATGCCAAATCGGCTACAACCCGCTGCAAATGGCATTGTTGTGGAACACCCTCGCCACCCGCGAAGTCAACCTGCTCCACCAAGCCCTCTCCTACCGCCACAACCTGCCCGACCATACCGCATGGGTCAACTACGTCCGCAGCCATGACGACATCGGCTGGACGTTTGCCGACGAAGACGCATCACAATTCGGCATCCACGGCTACGACCACCGCCAATTCCTCAACCGCTTCTTCGTCAACCATTTCGACGGCAGCTTCGCGCGCGGCGTCCCCTTCCAATACAACCCCAACACCGGCGACTGCCGCGTCAGCGGTACTGCCGCCGCCTTGGCAGGTTTGGCGCAACACGACCCACACGCCGTTGACCGCATCAAACTCTTGTACAGCATCGCCCTGAGCACCGGCGGCCTACCCCTGATTTATCTCGGCGACGAAGTCGGCACGCTCAACGACGACGACTGGTCGAACGACCGCAACAAGAGCGATGACAGCCGCTGGGCGCACCGTCCGCGTTACAACGCCGAGTTGTACGAACAGCGCCACGACCCGTCAACCGCGGCAGGACAAATCTATCAAGGCCTGCGCCACATGATAGACATCCGCCAAAACAACCCGCGCTTGAACGGCGGCCGTCTGGTTACCTTCAACACCAACAACAAACACATCATCGGCTACATCCGCAACAACGCGCTGTTGGCGTTCGGCAACTTCAGCGAACACCCGCAAACCATCAGCGCGCACACCCTGCAAGCCATGCCCGCCCGCGCCAAAGACCTCATCAGCGGCGAAACCGTGGCATTGAATCAGGATTTGGTGCTGCGTCCCTACCAAGTGATGTGGCTCGAAATCGCCTGATGATTTAAGCAGCTTAAAAACGCAAAGGTCGTCTGAAAACCGGTATTGCCCGTTTTCAGACGACCTTTTCGACAAAATAAATGTTCCACACACAACCTGCCCACCGCCTTTCCCCATAGGCGCAACCCGCTCGTTTCTTCATCTTCAAGTCAACAAATCTCTAAAAAATCCATTTATCCAGCAGCCATCCGGTTCTCATCCCAAAGCCTGAAAGAGCAAGCCGCCTTTCAGACGACCTCCTGCCAAATCAGTTACAATTCATCCCTATGAACAAAACCGAATCAAACGTTTCGGAAACGCCGCCCGTCCGCCCGTCCCGATGGCTGCCCCTGCTGTTGGCGATTGCGATTTTCATGCAAATGCTGGACGCGACGATTCTGAACACCGCCCTGCCCGAAATCGCCAAAGATTTCAAAGTATCGCCGCTCAATATGCAGCTGGCGGCGATTTCCTATACGCTGACCGTCGCCCTACTGATTCCCTTAAGCGGCTATTTAGTGGACAGGTTCGGCACTAAAAACGTATTTTTCGGCTCGGTCGGCATTTTCATGCTTGGATCGGCATTGTGTGCAGCGGCAACCAATCTGCCCATGCTGGTGATGGCGCGGGTGATTCAGGGCATAGGCGGGTCGATGTTGGTGCCCGTACCGCGCCTGACGATTTTGCGCGTGTACGACAAATCCCAACTCTTAAACGCCATCAATTATGCCGTAATGCCCGCTCTAATCGGCCCGATATTCGGTCCTTTGGTCGGCGGCTATTTGGTGGAATACGCATCTTGGCATTGGATTTTCCTGCTAAACTTGCCCATAGGGCTGCTCGGCGTCTTGCTGGGCTGGCGGATTATGCCCGATGTCAAAGGCGAAAATACTGCTCTGGACTTGAGCGGCTACCTGACTTTCGCTTCGGCGGCGTGTCTCTTGATGTTGGCAGTGGAAATGGTGTCCCACTCCGGCGCAGTTTGGTTTTCGCTCTTGCTCGCCATCGGCGGTACGGCATTCGCTCTGCTCTACTACCACCACATGAAAACCGCCGCCAATCCGATTTACGCGGCGGATTTGTTCCAAGTCCGCACCTTCCGGCTGGGTCTGACAGGCAATCTGTTCAGCCGGCTCGGCATCAGTTCCATCCCCTTTTTGCTGCCGCTATTGTTTCAAGTCGCATTCGGATTTGCCGCCAGCATATCCGGCTGGCTGGTCGCGCCCGTCGCTTTTGCCTCGCTTGCCGTCAAACCGCTCATCAAACCCCTGATGTCGCGCTTCGGCTACCGCAACGTGTTGATTTGGAACACACGCCTCCTCGCCATATTGATTATGCTGCTTGCCCTACCCGACGCCGACACGTCCTTAAGCGTCTGGATAGTCTTGCTGCTCCTCATCGGCACCTGCAACTCCATCCAGTTCTCCGCCATGAACACCCTGACCATCGCCGACCTGCGCGCGCACCAAACCGGCAGCGGCAACAGCCTGATGGCAGTCAACCAACAACTCGCCATCAGTCTCGGCATTGCGCTCGGCGCGCTTATCCTGCAAAACTGGTCGCAAAGCAGCTTCACCGCAGGCAACCTCCACCTCTCATTCCGCCTTACCCTGCTTTCCATCGGCTTGATTACGCTTGTCTCCAGCACCATATTCAGCCGCCTGCACATTTCCGACGGACGCAACCTAACGACTTCAAAAAAATAGGTTAAAATGCGAACCGTATAAACATCGAACTTCTTTTCAGACGACCCTTCTAAATAAAAATACCGTTTCAGCGAAAAAGGTCGTCTGAAACGCCCTCAAGAATGAAAAAAATCTATCTCATCCTTATGCTTCCGGTTTTTCTGACAGGTTGCGCCGGCCTGCCCTCACTGGACGATCGCCCTGAAAGCCACTACCTCGACATCCGTTCCGCCCCGCGCATGGATGCGCTGCTCAACACCGCCACTGCCAAAACCGGCGGCGATATTTCCAATGTCTATCTGCTCAACGACGCGCACGAAGCCTTCGTCGCCCGCGCCGCCTTGATTGAAGCCGCCGACCACACCCTGGACCTCCAATACTACATCTGGCACAACGACATCTCCGGCAAGCTCATGTTCAACCTGATCCACCGAGCCGCCGAACGCGGCGTGCGCGTGCGACTGCTGCTTGACGACAACAATACCAACGGGCTGGACAACGTCCTGCTCGCCCTCGACAGCCATCCCAATATCGAAATCCGCTTGTTTAACCCCTTCGTCCGCCGCAAGTGGCGTGCGCTCGGCTATTTGACCGACTTCCCGCGCCTCAACCGCCGGATGCACAACAAATCCTTCACCGCCGACAACCGCGCCACCATCCTCGGTGGGCGCAATATCGGCGACGAATATTTTAAAGTCGGCGAAGACACCATCTTTGCCGACCTCGACATCCTCGCCACCGGCCGTGTCGTGACCGAAGTTTCCCAAGACTTCGACCGCTATTGGGCAAGCCATTCCTCCTACACTGTCGCCAGCATCATCAAAAAAGGCGATATCGAAAAAGGCTTTCAAGAGCTGGGTTACAACGACAAAGACAAAAACGAAACCCTCAGCCGCTACCGCAGCAGCATCGAAAATTCCGAACTCTACAAAAAAATGCAGAGCAACAGCATAGACTGGCAAAGCGTCCACACCCGCCTGATCAGCGACGACCCCGCCAAAGGGCTGGACCGCGACCGCCACAAACCACCCATTTTCGACCGCATGCAAAACGCCCTGAAAACGCCCGAAAAAAGCGTCTATCTCGTTTCGCCCTATTTCGTTCCCACCAAATCAGGCGTACGCGCGCTCGACCAACTCGTCAAAAACGGCGTAGACGTAACCGTCCTGACCAACTCGCTCCAAGCGACCGATGTCGCCGCCGTCCATTCAGGCTACGTCAAATACCGCAAACCCCTGCTCAAAGCCGGTGTCAAACTCTACGAGCTGCAACCCAACCATGCCGTCCCCACCACCAAAGACCGCGGTCTGACCGGCAGCTCCGCCACCAGCCTGCACGCCAAAACCTTTATCGTGGACGAAAAACGCGTCTTCATCGGCTCATTCAACCTCGACCCGCGCTCCGCCAGACTCAACACCGAAATGGGCGTCGTCCTCGAAAGCCCCAAAATCGCAGGCGAAATGCAGCGCACCCTCGTCAATACCACCCCCAAATACGCCTATCAGGTTACCCTCGACAAATACAACAAACTGCACTGGTACGACCCCACCACCCAAAAAACCTACTCCGCCGAGCCGGAAGCCAAATTCTGGAAACGCGTTACCTCCAAAATCCTCTCCATCCTGCCGATAGAAGGATTGCTGTAAGACCCAAACGAAAAGTCGTCTGAAAACCTGTATTTCAAGTTTTCAGACGACCTCAAAACAAAAATACGGACTAACCCATCACACAAATATAGTGGATTAAATTTAATCCACTATAGAAAAACCTTTTTCAGACGACCTCTTGTCAAACCTCGTCTGAAACGTCCCTAAAAAGGAATCCCATGAAACCGATTATCCGCACCGCCCTGACCGCCACCATCATCCTGCCCCTCGCATCCTGCGGCCTTTTTTCCGGCAAAAACCATCCAAAGACCAAAACCCACACCACCGTCCGAACAGTCCAACCCGTCCGCATCAGCAACATCGACCGCACTCAAGGCTCGCAAGAACTTATGCTGCACAGCATGGGGCTAATCGGCACGCCTTACAGATGGGGTGGCAGCAGCACTGCCACCGGCTTCGACTGCAGCGGCATGATTCAATTCGTCTATAAAAACGCCCTCGGCGTCAGTCTCCCGCGAACCGCCCGCGACATGGCGGCAGCCAGCCGCAAAATCCCCGACAACCAACTAAAAGCCGGTGACCTCGTCTTTTTCAACACCGGCGGTTCATCCCAATATTCCCACGTCGGCCTCTACATCGGCAACGGCGAATTTATCCACGCCCCAAGCAGCGGCAAAACCATCAAAACCGAAAAACTCTCCAGCCAGTATTACGCCAAACATTATCTCGGCGCGCATACTTTCTTTACGGAATAAGGCATACAGCGGGATTCTTTATCCATAAGACAAGACGGCAAAGCAAACCAAAGCCGTTAACGTAATATCAATTCCAATGCAACAAATCAAAAAGGTCGTCTGAAAACCTGTCTTTCAAGTTTTCAGACGACCTTTTCGTCAAATCCATTCAAACACCGCCGTCAGCGACGCCTCAACAAAACCGCTCTTTCCTTACCCAAGCAGCCTCATCAAAAACAGCCGCTCCGTTGTCCAGGCGAAATAGCGGAATAATCAGCGCGTCTTCTGTCAGCGTGTGTTTCAATTGCTCAAATCAAACATTTAAGCCTGCAAAGAAGCACGATTTTCCAAAACTTGGTCAATCAAACCGTATTCTTTGGCTTCTTCGGCGGACATGAAGTTGTCTCGGTCGGTGTCGCGTTCCAAATCTGCCAAGTCGCGGCCGCAGTGTTTCGCCATCAGGCGGTTGAGTTTCTCTTTGATTTTCAACAGCTCGCGGGCATGGATTTCAATGTCGGATGCTTGACCGCCCAAACCGCCGCTGATTAAAGGCTGGTGAATCATGATACGGCTGTTGGGCAGGGCGAAACGTTTGCCTTTTTCGCCTGCCGAGAGCAGGAATGCGCCCATGCTTGCCGCTTGTCCCAAGCACAAGGTGGAGACGTTGGGCTTGATGAAATTCATGGTGTCGTAAATCGACATGCCTGCCGTTACCGAGCCGCCGGGGGAATTGATGTAGAAGAAAATATCTTTGTCCGGATTTTCACTTTCCAAAAACAACAGCTGGGCAACCACCAAATTGGCGGACTCGTCGGTTACCGGGCCAATCAAAAATACGATGCGCTCTTTCAAAAGGCGCGAGTAAATATCAAATGCACGCTCGCCGCGGCCGCTTTGTTCGATAACGGTAGGAACGAGGTAATTATTGAAATCGAAGGACATTTTTGTCTCCTGTCAATGTTGCGAAAGCACCAAAGGGGTGCTTTGGTGCTTTCAAGTTGTCTGTTTCATACGACCTTTTGAAGATGATTAGGCTTGTGCGCCCATCACTTCGTCAAAAGACAAAGCTTTTTCGGTTACTTTGGCTTTGCCCAAAACGAAATCAACGACGTTGCTTTCTACTGCCAAAGAAGTCGGACCTTGCAGGCGGGAAGGCTCTGCGTAGTACCAGTCGATCACTTCTTGAGGATCTTCGTAGCTTTCTGCGAAGTTGGCAACAACGGCTTTGATTTGCTCTTCAGTCGGTTCCAGTTTGTTTTCTTCAACCAGTTTGGCCAAAATCAGACCCAAAGATACGCGGCGTTCGGCTTGCTCTTTGAACATATCCAAAGGCAGATCCAAGTTGGCAGCGTCAGCCATGCCTTGGTTGACGAAGTTTTGTTTCATTTCGTTTGCCAAGCGGGCGGCTTCTTCATTTACCAAAGCAACAGGCGCTTTCAGCTCTACGGCTTTGAGCAGCGCGTTCATTACAGATTCTTTGGTTTGTTCGTTCACGCGGCGCTCAACTTCGCGGCCTACGTTTTTCTTCACTTCTTCGCGCATTTTAGCAACGTCTCCGTCGGCGATACCCAATGCTTTGGCGAAGTCGGCATCAACTTCGGGCAGGGTGGGTTCGGATACGTTGTTCAATGTGATGGTGAAGACAGCGGATTTACCGGCAACGTCTTTACCGTGGTAGTCTTCAGGGAAGTTGACGGTAACGTCTTTGCTTTCGCCTGCCTTCATGCCGACTACGCCGGCTTCAAATTCAGGCAACATTTGACCTGCGCCCAATACGAAGGCGTAGTTTTTGGATGCGCCGCCGGCGAAAGGTTCGCCGTCGATTTTGCCTTCGAAGTCGATGATGACGCGGTCGCCGTTTTGGGCTTCGCGCTCAACATGGTTGAAGCGGGTGCGTTGTTTGCGCAGGATTTCTACGGTTTGATCCACTTCGGCATCGCCGACGGAAGCGGTTACTTTTTCGACTTCTTGTGCAGACAAATCGCCGATAACGACTTCAGGGAACACTTCGAAAATCGCAGCGATTTTCAGGGATTCTTTATCGTCTTGTTCTTCAACGCCTTCGAAACGCGGATAGCCGGCAACTTTCAATTCTTGGGCAACGGCAACATCGTAGAAACGGCGTTGGACCATTTCATTGATGACATCATTTTGAGCGCTTGCACCGTACATTTGGGCAATCATTTTTAAAGGTGCTTTACCCGGACGGAAACCGTCGATTTTTGCACGGCGTTGGGTTTGTTTCAGTTTTTTATCGGTTTCTGCGTTGATTTCGGACCAAGGCAGAGACAACACTACTTTGCGTTCCAGATTTTCTAAAGTTTCAACAGTTACGCTCATCGTAAGACCTTAATTTGTTGTGTTAAATAAAAAATGGGAATCCTTTTGCCAATGATGACTGCAAAAGCGGCTCCGGCCCATCGGGGCTTTTATCGTCCGTTGCTTGCAAAAGGCAGGAAAATTAGCTGGCTAGTATATCACAATGTTTGATTGACTGGATAATATAGTGGATTAACTTTAAACCAGCACGGCGTTGCCTCGCCTTGTCCTGATTTAAATTTAATCCACTATATCGCCGAAAGGCGGGCCGATTTTGCCCCGATAAAATAAGGTATTGAATCCGACATCATAAAAAGGTCGTCTGAAAACAGATATAACCGGTTTTCAGACGACCTGTGACTTTTCTCGGGATTACAACTGGTCTTTTTGCGCCAGAATCCTGCGGCTGCCGTTGATGTCTGCGGGGGAAACGACACCGGCGTTTTCGAGCGCTTCCATCAGGTTGGCGGCGCGGTTGTAGCCGATGCGCAACTGGCGTTGCAGGGAGGAGATGGAAGTTTTTTTGCTTTCCAAAATGTAGGCAACGGCTTGGTCGAACAATTCGTCGCTGCCCGCATTCGGATTGACGATGTTGGTGGTTTCCAGAGCGGCTTCTCCGCTGAGCAGACCTTCGATATAGTCGGCAGAGGCTTGCGATTTGACGTAGTTGACGACTTGATGCACTTCGTCGTCTGAAACAAACGCGCCTTGCAGGCGGGTCGGCTCGGCGCTGCCCGGTTGCAGGAACAGGGAGTCGCCGTATTTCAGCAGTTCGTCCGCGCCCATTTGGTCGAGAATGGTGCGGCTGTCGATTTTGCTTTGCACGGTAAACGCCATGCGCGTCGGGATATTCGCTTTAATCAAGCCGGTGACGACATCGACGCTCGGTCGTTGGGTCGCGACAATCATATGGATACCGGCGGCGCGCGCTTTTTGGGCGAGGCGGGCGATTTGTTGCTCGACGGCTTTGCGTTCGGTCATCATCAGGTCTGCTAGCTCGTCGATAACGACCACAATCATCGGCAGTTTTTCCAGCGGCTCGGGGTCGTCCGGATTCAGGCTGAACGGGTTGGGCATGGGTTTGCCCGATGCTTTGGCGGCTTCGACTTTTTGGTTGAAGCCTTCCAAGTTGCGCACGCCGGCGTGGGAAAGCAGGCGGTAGCGTTTTTCCATTTCGGCGACACACCAGTTCAACGCCTGCCCCGCTTCACGCATATCGGTAACGACCGGGCAGAGCAGGTGCGGAATGCCGTCGTAAATACTCAATTCGAGCATTTTCGGGTCTATCATGATGAAGCGGACTTCGTCGGGCGTGGCTTTGAAAAGCATGGACATAATCATGCCGTTCACGCCGACGGATTTGCCCGAACCGGTCATACCGGCAACCAAAAGGTGCGGCATTTTTGCCAAATCGCCGACGACGGGCGTACCGGAGATGTCTTTACCCAACGCGACGGTCAGCTTGGATTTGGCTTCGGTAAACACGGGCGAAGACAAGATTTCGCTCAACATCACGTCTTGGCGTTTTTCGTTGGGCAACTCGATGCCCATGGTGTTTTTGCCCGCGATGGTTTCCACGATGCGCACGGATTGCAGCGACATAGATCGCGCCAAATCTTTAGACAAAGCAACGATTTGGCTGCCTTTTATACCTTGCGCGGGTTCGATTTCATAACGCGTAATCACAGGGCCGGAAGTGGCGGACACGACTTGCACGCCGATGCCGAACTCTGCCAGCTTGGATTCAATCAATTCGGCAGTGCGCTCCAATTCGGCGGGATTGATGCTGACGGGTTCGCCGTTGGGCAGGCGCAGCAGGCTCATGCTGGGTTTGTGGTATTCGCCTGTCTGTTGCGGCTCGTTGTCTTCAAACAAAGAAGCCTGAATTTTGGGTGGCGGCGCGACGGAGACCGCAACGGATTTGCGGTTGCTGGTGCTGCCTGCAAGCGGGGTAACGGGCGTGGCGGTGATGTTTTTGGCTTCTTTCACCATACGGCGGGTGTTTTCCGTTTCCAAGGCTTCGGCGGTTGAGCCGTCATCCTTGCGTCTGCCCAATGCCTTTTTCAGACGACCCCAAATGCCTGAAAACAGGCTTTCGGTATTGCGTCCTGTTTTTGCCATGACTTCCAGCCAAGACACTTGCGCCAGCAAGGAAACGGAAAGCAGCAGCATGACACACATAATCAGCAGGCTGCCGGATTTGCCCAGCAGCCAAGCCAAGCCCGAACCTGCCAAAGCGCCGACCAAACCGCCCGCACCGACAGGCAGGGTTTCGTCCAAAGTATTTTGAAGGGTGAAATATTCGAGAATCGGGCTGCACACCAAAAGCAGGAACAAAGCCAGCGCGGCAACGCCGTGGTTGTACGATTTGTAGTTTTCGCGCTTTTGCAGCGGGCGGAAATTTTTATAGAGGAAAACGCACGAAGCGGCGATCCACCACCAAAACGACAGACCAAAAAGATAATAGCCGACGTCGGAAACATACGCGCCAAACAGCCCGCCGAAATTGGCGATATCGTCCGATTTCGGCACGCTGCGCGACCATGCGGGGTCGGTCATTTTGAAGCTGGCGAGGGAAATGGCGATGAAGACCGTCACCATCAGCCCGAAGAGCCACAGCGCGTCGTTAATCAAATTGACGACATGCTCGGGGCGCGCTTTTTTTTCTTCATTTTTTTGCAGCGCTTTGGCAGCCTTCAAACGCTCGGAAACCTTGTTCGGCTCTGTCTGCGCCTTCGTTTGGCTTTGACGGCGCGTGCTCGGTTTGGCGTTTGTTTTGGCTTTAGTTTTTGATGCGGTTTTAGAGGATTTTGCGGTCATGGATGGATTTTTGGTATTCGGTACAGATCGTCTGAAAAGGGAAAACCGACGGGGAATCAATCCGTCGGGTGTAATGTGTGTTGGGTTCAAATTATACCGTATTTACTGTTTCTGATAAAACAAGGTCGTCTGAAAAAGGTTTTCAGACGACCTCTTGTTCAGCTTTCAGCCGTCAGTCTTTCAATGACTGCTCTGCGGCATTGCGGACTTTATCGGCAGCCGCTTCGATTTCGGATTGGACTACTTCGGCAGCAGCTTGCGCCGGAGCGGGCGTTTCCGCTTGTGCGGCGCTTGCGGTTTCAGTCGGCGCGGCAGCTTCAGGGGCTTGGAGCGGCAGGCGCGCCAAAACAGTGCGAACGCCGGTGACTTTGTCGCCGATGGCAACTTGTGCCTGCGCGTCAACCGGCAGATACATATCGACGCGCGAACCGAAGCGGATAAAGCCGTAGCGTTCGCCGCGGGTCAGTTTCTCGCCCACTTTGGTGTAACACAAAATGCGGCGGGCAACTAAACCTGCGACTTGGACGAAGGTGATTTCGCGGCCTGACGCGGTAGTCGCCAGTACGGCGTTGCGTTCGTTTTCGGTACTGGCTTTGTCCAAATCGGCATTGAGGAATTTGCCTTTATTGTATTCGACGGCGGTCACGGTGCAGTCGGCAGGCGATTTTTGCGAGTGGACGTTGAAGACGTTCATGAACACGCTGATTTTCAACGCTTCGGTATCACGGTAAGGATCGCGCGCGCGCTCGACGACGACGATGCGTCCGTCAACGGGGCTTAAAATCGCTTCGGGGTCTTGCGGGATTTCGCGGGCGGGATCGCGGAAAAATTGCAGGGCAAATACGGTGAAAATCCAAAACGGCAGCGACCACCAGCCGCAGCAGGCAGACACCAGCAAACTCAATACCAAACCGCCGCCGATAAACGGCCAGCCCTCGCGGGCGATAATCGGGTGGGGGTACAGACGGTTCATAACTTTCCTTTTCTATTCAAATTGCCGCCATTATAGCGGAATATCCTAAAAAGGTCGTCTGAACGCTGATTCAGACGACCTTTTGTCTTTTTGTATTTATTGTTATCCGGTGGTGTTGCCGTTTTCCAAAACATCCAAGATGTTTTTCAGGTTGGCGGAATCGAGCTGGCCGGGGGCGGAGGCGGTGCCTGCCGTGCCGAATGTGATGGCGGAGCCGAAGGTCGAGCCTGCGATGCGGCTGACGAGTCCGAGCCTGCCCATGGAAATGGTAACAATCGGGCGGTTTGCGGTTTGACAGGCTTCCCAAGTGGCGTCCAAAAGCGTCAGGACATCAGCGGGGCTTTGGGGCATCACGGCGATTTTGCAGATGTCCGCGCCTGCCTCTTCCATTTTTTTCAGACGACCTGTGATGTCCGATTTGGCGGGCGTTTGATGAAAATCGTGGTTGCTCATCAGGACGGCGGTTTTGTGCGCTTTGGCGGAGGCAACCGCTTGGCGGACTTCGCTCTCGCCGGCGGAAAGTTCGACGTCGATGATGTCAATGATGCCTGAAGCGGCGGCTTTATCAAGCAACTCGAAATAATACGCTTTGCTGCAAGGGTATTCGCCGCCTTCCTCCGCGCGTCTGAAGGTGAACAGCAGCGGGGTTTCGGGAAAGGCGCGGCGCACGGCGGCGGCTTGGGTGAGCAGGTATTCGGGATTGCCTGCTTGGGCGAAATAGTCGGCTCTGAACTCGATAATATCGAAACAGGCGTGTTCGAGGTTTTTCAGGGCGGCGGATAAGGCTGCTTCGTCTCGGGCAACCAAGGGAACGGCGATTTTCGGCTGTCCGCTGCCGAGCGTGAGATGGCGGATGGTCAGGGTTTTCATGGTTTTTCTGCTGTATTGGTGCGGTGGCTGTCGAGCAGCGGATCAGGGAACGGTGTCCAAACGACGCCGTTGATGCCGCTTTCAGTCAGGCGGCGGTTGAGCCAGCTGTTGCACGTATTGAAAAGATGGTAGCGTCCTTCTGCCTCGTAGAATGCGTCATCAGCGCTGTAATGCGCTCCGGCGACGGGGATGGCTTTGCCCGCTTTCAACTTGAAATGGCGCATCAGGTTGGCACTCAGGCGGCGGTATTGTTCGCGGCTGACGGTGAATTTGACGGTATTTTCGCCTTCTCTCGGCGGCTCACGGTAGTAGATGGCGTGAATCAGCGTGCTGTTGACTCCGCTTAACGCCTGTACTGCCGTAGAGGCGGTCAAATCCGACCACTGCGGCGTTTTCAAATAGAAATTGCGCTCGCCCCAACCTATGCCGACGTAGCGGATGGGGGAATCGCCTTGCCCTGCGGTACTGTCGGCAGGATTGATGATGCTGGTCCAATCAAAAAAGTCGTCTGAAAGCGGCATGACGATGTCGGCGTGTACGCCGTTGCTGTGTAAATAAAGTGTGACCTCACCGTCGGAGGCGGTGCCGTCCTGTGGAATTTTACCGAGTATGTAGGCGGCGGCAAAGTAAAGGATGGCGGCGATGATAAATGCCAACAGGGCTTTCAGGAGGATTTTGAATATTTTTTTCATTGACGTGACGGCGTCGATAAAGATGCGGCATCATATCACGATAACGGCATGTTTTAGGCATTTCAGACGACCTTAACGCTTTAACTACAAAGGAGGTCGTCTGAAAATCAACAAAAAGATATTTTTAGTTTCCCATCAATCCGTTTTCGTAAAAAACCTTGCCCGATTGTTAACATTATATTTACACTACACCCGATTACAAATATACTCATTGCCATGCCGCACGGCTTTGTTTGCTTGAAATCCAAAGCCTGCGAACAACCCGCTGCGGGAAACAAGAAAAACCGATTCAGTGAAATCAATAAAAAAGCAATGTCAGGCGATGAGCCTATGCTTCAGCGGTTTTAGCGATTTCACGTTATGTTTCAGAGGAATACTCCATGGACTTACATGCAAAGGACAAAACCCAGCATCCTGAGAATGTCGAGCTGCTCAGTGCGCAAAAGCCGATTACCGACTTTAAAGGCCTGCTGACCACCATCATTTCCGCCGTCGTCTGTTTCGGCATTTACAGCATCCTGCCTTACAGCACCGATGCCAACAAAGGCATTGCGCTGTTGATTTTCGTTGCCGCGCTTTGGTTTACCGAAGCCGTCCACATCACGGTAACCGCATTGATGGTGCCGATTCTCGCCGTCGTACTCGGCTTCCCCGATATGGACATCAAAAAAGCGATGGCGGGCTTTGCCGATCCGACGATTTACATCTTCTTCGGCGGCTTCGCGCTTGCCACCGCCCTGCACATGCAGCGCCTCGACCGCAAAATCGCCGTCAACCTCTTGCGCCTGTCGCGCGGCAATATGAAAGTCGCCGTATTGATGCTGTTTGCCGTTACTGCCTTCCTGTCCATGTGGATCAGCAATACCGCGACCGCCGCCATGATGCTGCCTTTGGCAATGGGTATGATGAGCCACCTCGACCAAGAAAAAGAACGTAAAACCTACGTCTTCGTC
>CALDNV010000327.1:0-15277 GCA_937914605.1 uncultured Neisseria sp. | reverse complement strand
GCATAATACTCATCATCAAAAAGGATATTCTCCTCCTGATATCTTATTTAACTCTAAAAACAAAAGGATATAATTATGTCCAACAGCTATATCGACCGCCGCACAGAAATATATAACCAACGAAATCAAAATAAGATTACATTGAGTTTACGTTTATCCATTAAAGATGATTTGATTTTGCAAGAGCTTGCCGATGCTTGGGAAACAACCCGCCAAGACATCATTAATGATTTAATTCAAGAATTCATTATTCAAGACTGGGAGAACAAACGAATGATTGACAAACAAAAAGACGAAGAATTTGATAATTCAACTACAACACGATATTTCTTATTAAATACTAATAGTGCCAACGACTTGGAAGACCATAATTTCATGATGACAAACCAAGTAGCTGCTGCATTTGAAGATGGCTACAAAGAAAAAATCTGTCGGATTAAAAAAGGAGACTATGTATTCCTATACGCCTCCGGACAAGGAATTGTTGCATATGGTCAAGCAACAGGAATCGTAGAGAAAACCCATCATTATGGTATTGATAATAAAACATTTTTTCAGAAATTAGAACATTTTGTCGATTTAAGTCAAAATCCAATCAAAGCAAGACAGGTTAAATCCATTTTGGGACGTTCTTTTCCTTTTGCCCAAACATTATCTCAGATTACTGATGGGGAAAAATTGTTGGAGAATCTCAAATAAGACAAAGTAAGGCTACAAGTATCCTGTAAAACGGCAGTTATAGTGAATTAACTTTAAACCAGTACGGCGTTGCCTCGCCTTGCCGTACTATCTGTACTGTCTGCGGCTTCGTCGCCTTGTCCTGATTTAAATTTAATCCACTATAAATTTCAAAAGGTCGTCTGAAATCCCGATTCCGGTTTTCAGACGACCTTTTGCTATAATACCCGCCAGTTTGAAAACGGAAGAAACCCATGTCCCGAATCGCCGCCCTGCCCGACCACCTCGTCAACCAAATCGCCGCCGGCGAAGTGGTCGAACGCCCTGCCAACGCCCTCAAAGAAATCGTCGAAAACAGCATAGACGCAGGCGCGACGGCGATTGAAGTCGAGCTGGCGGGCGGCGGCATCCGCCTCATCCGCGTCAGCGACAACGGCGGCGGCATCCACCCCGACGACATCGAACTCGCACTCCACCGCCACGCCACCAGCAAAATCAAAACCTTAAACGACTTGGAACACGTCGCCAGCATGGGCTTTCGCGGCGAAGGCTTGGCAAGCATCGCCTCTGTCAGCCGCCTGACCCTGACCAGCCGCCAAGACGGCAGCGCGCACGCGACCCAAGTCAAAGCCGAAGACGGCAAACTCAGCAGCCCCACCGCCGCCGCCCACCCCGTCGGCACCACCATCGAAGCCGCCGAACTTTTCTTCAACACCCCCGCGCGGCGCAAGTTCCTCAAATCCGAAAACACCGAATACGCCCACTGCGCCACCATGCTCGAACGCCTCGCGCTGGCGCATCCGCACATCGCCTTCTCGCTCAAGCGCGATGGCAAACCAGTGTTCAAACTCCCCGCCCAAAGCCTGCACGAACGCATAGCCGCCATCGTCGGCGAAGACTTTCAGGCGGCATCCCTAGAAATCGACAGCGGCAACGGCGCGCTGCGGCTCTACGGCGCCATCGCCAAACCCACCTTCGCCAAAGGCAAAACCGACAAACAATACTGCTTCGTCAACCACCGCTTCGTGCGCGACAAAGTCATGCTCCACGCCGTCAAACAGGCATACCGCGACGTATTGCACAACGCCCTCACTCCCGCCTTCGTCCTCTTCCTCGACCTGCCGCCCGAAGCCGTGGACGTCAACGTCCACCCCACCAAAACCGAAATCCGCTTCCGCGACAGCCAGCAGGTACACCAACTCGTGTTCCACACCCTCAACAAAGCCCTCGCCGACACCCGCGCCGACTTGACCGAAAGCATCGGCAACGCAGGCGAAGTGTTGCACGAAATCACAGGCATCCGTCCGGCAGCAACATCGTCTGAAAACGAGCCTAGCGAGCTTCGCCCACACCCGACCGCCTCGTCTGAAAACATTTTCGCCGCCGCACCCAGCGCACACGCCTCCGAACCGCGCAACGCCTTCAGTTCAGGCAAAACCGCCCCCATGCCCTATCAGGCAGCACGCGCGCCGCAGCAACGCAGCCTGTCCCTGCGCGAAAGCCGCGCCGCCCTCAACACCTACGCCGAACTCTTCAAAAACACCGCAGCCGATGAAGCAGACATAGAGTTGGCACAATTCGAACAAGCCCGCTTCGGCACCACATCCGCCACGTCGTCTGAAAACCCCGCACACACCTTTTCAGACGACTCCAAACCCGAACTGCCGCCGCTCGGCTTCGCCATCGCCCAATTATTAGGCATCTACATCCTCGCCCAAGCCGAAGACAGCCTGTTGCTCATCGACATGCACGCCGCCGCCGAGCGCGTCAACTACGAAAAAATGAAACGCCAGCGGCAGGAAAACGGCAACCTGCAAAGCCAACGCCTGCTCATCCCCGTTACCTTCGCCGCGTCCCACGAAGAATGCGCCACCCTCGCCGACCATGCCGACACGCTGGCAGGCTTTGGGCTGGAACTGTCCGACATGGGCGGCAACACCCTCGCCGTCCGCGCCGTCCCCGCCATGCTCGGCAAAGCCGACGTCGTCTCGCTCGCCAAAGACGTCTTGGGCGAACTCGCCCAAGTCGGCAGCAGCCAAACCATCGAAGAACACGAAAACCACATCCTCGCCACCATGTCCTGCCACGGCTCCGTCCGCGCCGGCCGCCAGCTCACCCTGCCCGAAATGAACGCCCTCCTGCGCGACATGGAAAACACCCCGCGCAGCAACCAATGCAACCACGGCCGCCCGACCTGGGTGAAACTGACGCTGAAAGAACTGGACGCACTGTTTTTACGCGGACAATAAAGCCGACGAAAAATAAAGGTCGTCTGAAAACGGATTTAGGTTTTCAGACGACCTTACTATGTGTACTGCTTAAGAAAACTACACCTATAAACTTCTGCGTTTGATGTAGGCTGCTCAGATTTTTTATGTATTGTTCCCTAACAATTCAAACGCTGCATACCCAGTTAATAGTGATGCCGGCTATTCTCACTATTCAAATTTTCCACAATCTGATATTTGTAAATCATCATCTTTAATATCTGTTTTATCTTCTGATAAATTAATACTACCAGATATCTCAACTCCTTTAACAGTCAGTGAAACATTTTCAGAAAAATATGGATCTTCTTCACCCGGTTCATGAAACCCCTTAACATCACCACAAATATCAGCAGAAATTTCTAAATCAATAATAGCATGAACACTAATGGAATTATTTTCATCTAGCTCATCTATATTAATAGATACTATTTTAATATTATCAAGCTCTTCATTTTGGTAATACCCATTTTGCGGCCCCCAATCCTCCGTATTAATCTCATGATATTCAGGTAACACTCTAGCAAAATTCTCATGAAGAATATTAGAAATTTTTTCTTTAATTAAAGATTTAATATCGTTGGCACACATAATTTCCCTTTCTTTATAAAAATTTGATTGTAGACTTAAAACATAAATAAATCAAAAAATTTAATCACTCCTAAACAACACTCTTTCCTTCACCCTTCGAATTCTATCCCACAACACAGCCACTTCTTCAAACTGCAAATCCCTAGTCGTGTTCTTCATTGAATTTAATCTATTTTTCACAACGACGTTCGATGCCATTGGCGGCGCGACTTTCATGGAACAAGCGGAGCTTGTGCATCAATACCCAACAAGAATTACTGAATATTCTGCGATACCCAATTTCCAACTCAATATACCGTCAAATCAAAAGGTTCAGACAACCTTTTCTCCTGAACTCAATCAATAACGCATCCTACCCACAACCCAACCGTAGTGTGGGCTTTGCCCACGAAAAAACTACCGCCCAATCCATCTTTTAAAAACTCAAATAAAAACGTCGTCTGAAAACCCAAAATCCGGTTTTTCAGACGACCCCTCCCTTCCCAAACCACCTATTTCCTCTTCTTCAACAGCCTCAACGCGTTGCCCACTACAAACAGCGAGCTGAGGCTCATGCCTAATGCGGCGATCCAGGGTTTGACGTAGCCTAAGACAGCGAGTGGGACGGCGATGATGTTGTATGCGCTTGCCCAGGCGAGGTTTTGGCGGATGATTTCGCGCGTGCGGCGGGCTTGGGCGATGGTGGCGGGTAGGATGTTCAAATCGTCGTTGAGCAAGACCAAATCGGCGCCGTCTCGGGCAACATCTGCGCCTGCTGCGACGGCGGCGGATACGTCGGCTTGGGCAAGGACGGGGGCGTCGTTGATGCCGTCGCCGACCATCAAAACTTTTCTGCCCTGTTTCTGCAAGTCTTCAACATAGGCGAGTTTGTCTTCGGGCGAGGCTTCGGCGCGGTAGGTGTCCAAACCGAGCGCCTGCGCGACTTGTGCGACGGCATTTGTGCGGTCGCCGCTGAGCAGGTGGGTGCGGATGCCTTGTTGTTTGAGGATATCGAGCATGGCGGCGGCGCTGTCTTTGATTTGATCTTCGAGCAGGAAGACGGCTTGGAAACCGCTTTGGTTGCCAAGGAACACCATGCTGCCTGCGTGTTCGATGTTGGCGGCTTGGTCAGGCAACACACCGGCTATTCCGGCGACGAAATCGGCGCGTCCCAATGCCCAAACTTGGGTTTCTCCTTTGTAGGTCATTTGCGCGCTAACGCCTTGCCCGATGCGGTTGACGCGTTGGGAAACTGTGTATTCGGGCGCAGGGGCGGGGTCGTCTGAAAGCGTGTGGTTCAAGATGGCGCGGGCGATGGGGTGTTCGGATTGTTGTTCCAGAGCTTGTGCGGCGGCGAGCGCTTCTTCTGTTTTCAGACGACCTAAGGGGATGATTCGGCTGACGGACAGTTGTCCTTTGGTCAGCGTGCCGGTTTTGTCGAACACGACATCGTCGATTTGCGCGAGCGTTTCGAGGCTTTGTTTGCCGCTGATTAACACGCCGTCGTCGGCAAGCGCGCCAGTGGAGGCAGCAAGCGCGGTAGGCGTCGCAAGCGAAAGCGCGCACGGACAAGTAATGACCAGCAGCGCGACGGTAATCCACAAGGCGGTTTGTGCGTCGGCATACCATGCCCAGCCGATGAAAACGGGGATGGCAAGCAGCAGCTCGCCAAACACGAAGCTGGAAGCGTATTTCTCGGCAAGCTCGGCGGCGCGCGGTTTTTGGGCGAGCGCGCGGTCGAGCAGTTTGACGATGTGCGACAGACGCGTGTTGTTGCCGGTGCGGTCGGTTCGGATAACAAGCGGGCTGCCCGTATTGAGCGTGCCTGCGGTAACGTTTTCAGACGACCTTTTGACGACGGGCAGGCTCTCACCCGTCAACATGGCTTCGTCCACTTCGCTCTCGCCGGACAACACCGTGCCGTCCACAGGAATGACTTCGCCGGGCTTGACGACGATCACGTCGCCCGCCTGAAGCTGTACAACCGCCGCTTCTTCGATTTCCTCGCTGTCGGGATAAGACGGAAGACGGTGGCAGAACGCAGGAACGAGTTTTACCAGCCGCTCCGCCGCATCCCCCGCCCTGCGCCTTGCGATTTGTTCCATAAACCGCCCGCCCAACAGGAAAAACAGCAGCATGGCGATGGATTCGAAATACATCCCCTGCCCCGCGTTGACGGCGAGACTGTAAATACCCGCGACAAAGGTCATCACGACCGCAATCGCAATCGGCGTATCCATGCCGACGCGGCGGTTTTTCCAATCGCGCCATGCGCCGCGGTAAAACGGCAACGCGCTGTAAAACACGACGGGCAGCACCATCAAAAAGCCGCCCCAGTGCAGGATTTCCAAAAACAGCGGCTCAATGTCGCCGCCGTAAAGATACGTCGGCACGGCAAACATCATCGTCTGCATCATGCCCAAACCCGCGACCGCCAGCCTGACGATAAACTGTTTGCGCTCTTTCTGCGCCTGCGCCTCGACTTTTTGCGCATCGTAAGGCGCGGCGGTATAACCCGTTTTGCGGATTTTCAAAAGAATGTCCGACAGCGCGATTTTGCCCTCGTCCCACACCACACGGCAGCGGTGCGTACTGTAATTCAAATCCACACGCACCACGCCCGTCGTCCGTAAAAGCTGCTGCTCAATCAACCATACGCACGCCGCACATGTAATGCCACCCAGCATCAACACCGCCTCGCGTTCATCCCCTTCCCCGACCTCGACAAAATCCGCCTGCACTTCGGGCAAATCATACAGTTTCAATTGCGACAATATTTCCGGCGGCGGCAATTCGGATTTTTCCGCGTCGGCGGTACGCTGTTTGTAATAATTGCCCAAACCTGCATCAATAATGCTCTGCGCCACCGCCTGACAACCCGCGCAGCAGGTTTCATGGTCTTCATTTTCGTAGCGGACGGTCAAATGGAGGTGTTCAGGGACTTCCAGACCGCAATGGAAACAGGTTCTTTCCGTTTGATTCATAATATGTGCCTGATGGTGTGCCGGCAGATGGTTTGCCGTTTGAAACTTGGATTTAAAATGTTTAAAAATGTAAACTTTATTAAAGTGTCGCTTTTTAGCAGATTTTT
Source organism: uncultured Neisseria sp. (assembly GCA_937914605.1). Taxonomy (GTDB): domain Bacteria; phylum Pseudomonadota; class Gammaproteobacteria; order Burkholderiales; family Neisseriaceae; genus Neisseria. Next base: position 8,671 of record CALDNV010000327.1, on the reverse strand, counting down.
AAAAATATTTTACAAAACGTTTATTTTAAAACAATTTGCATATTTTTATATTATTTATTTTTATTTTTCAATAATATATCCGTTTATCAATAGACGAACGGTTGCCCTACCATACCGCATATCGGTCGAATTTACCGATTATTTTAATGTAAAAACGGAACTTTTTTAAAAAAACGCACTACATTTTTGTTGACCGACTCGATTTGAAGCTGCATACTACACGCATATTCCGTACAAACAGTACAATAAAAAATACAAAACATTACGCTTTTACACAAAATTTTTCATTAACTTCTTACTCGGGAAAACATCATGATTGACCGCCTGCTACCTATTTTTGCCGTTATCGGCATCCTGTCCAGCGTCGCCTACCTGAGCTTGGCGGCATGGATGATTTACGAAAACGTTTTGAAAAAACGCCGCCTCCTCCCCCTCTAAGCGGGAAACCTTTTAAACGGCCGTTTGGAAATAAAGATAAACCCTCCCTGATTTATCTTTGTTTTCCAAACGGTCTTTATTTTTTTCAGACGACCTTTTGAAACACGCGGCGACAAACAATGGATGGAAATCGAAATCCGCCCGTCGTCCTTCCCATTGAGAAACAACGGCAGTCAAAACACCTTGTTTTTATTCGGACTCAAAGTTTTCTGACGACCTCTTGCCGCCGTTTTCCAACGCCCGTTCAATCATCGCCTCGCGCAAAGCGTCCAAGCCCAGACTTTTCGCAACCGAAATATTCACGCCGACGGCGCGTCCTGAATTGTCCCGCAACACGCCCGCCCCGCGCACGCCTTCCGGCAACAGGTCGATTTTGTTGTACACAACAAGTTGCGGCACCTCATGCGCGCCGATTTCTTCCAAAACCACATTCACATCGTCCATCTGCCGCTCGAAATCGGGATTGGACGCATCGACGACGTGCAGCAGCACATCCGCCAAAGCCGTTTCCTCCAGCGTTGCCGAAAACGCCGACACCAGCTTGTGCGGCAAATCGCGGACGAAACCGACCGTATCCGTCAGAATCACGCCCGCCTCGTGCGACAGGAACAAACGCCGCGCCGTCGTATCCAGCGTGGCAAAAAGCTGGTCTTTCGCCAACACGTCCGCCTTGGTCAGACGGTTGAACAGGCTGGATTTGCCCGCGTTGGTATAGCCGACGATGGCAAAAGTTTTCAGACGACCTTCCATCCGCGATTTGCGGCGCGTGGCACGTTGTTTTTTCACTTGCGCCAACTGTTTTTTCAACGCCGTGATTTTCTGCCCGATTAAGCGGCGATCGGTTTCCAACTGCGTCTCGCCCGGCCCTTTCAAACCGATACCGCCCTTCTGGCTCTGCAAATGCCCGTAGCCGCGCACCAGCCGCCCGCTCAAATGGTTCAACTGCGCCAGCTCCACCTGCAATTTACCCTCTTGCGACTGGGCGCGCTTGGCAAAAATCGCCAAAATCAGACCCACGCGGTCGAGGACGCGGCATTGCAGGATTTTCTCCAAATTGCGCTCCTGCGTCGGCGTCAATTCATGGTTGAACACTGCCAAGCCGATGTCGTGCAGCTTCACCGCCGCCGCCAGCTCCTCCGCCTTGCCCGTACCGACGAAATAAGCCGTATGCGCCTTGTCGCGCTTGGCGGTTTCCCGCAACACCAGCTCGCCGCCCGCCGCCGCGACCAATTCCGCCGCCTCGTCCAAGGTCGTCTGAAAAGTCCGCTCGCGCACTTCGTTCGCGCCCGAATAATCCGCGCTCAACATCACCCCGACCAGCATCACGCGCTCGGGTTGCTCCAAAGATTTGTCGACGGGGAAAATGTTGCGTTTGGACAAGGAAAATCCTTTCTTTTTTTGAAAAAACGGAAAGCGGCATCCATCCATTTGATGACTCGGCCGCTCTCTGCCCTATCTCTGTTTGGCATGCCGCACGCTCCGTTGGAGGCGTTTTTGATGCGATTGCGTGCTGCGTCAGCATCTTACACCATCCGACCGTGAAAGCATAATTAAGAAAGGTCGTCTGAAACCGGATTTCGGTTTTCAGACGACCTTTTGTTTGTTTAAACGGTTTGAACCAACGCTTCAGGCGGCTTGTTCGTGCAGCGTGTGGAGGCGGCTTTGCGCGGGGTTTTCTTGAAACCACTTCAATTCGTCGCGTAAGGAAACGACTTCGCCGATGACGATCAGCGCAGGGCGCGGGGCGTTTTCTGCCAGCTCGGGCAGGTTTTTCAGACGACCTGTCACGACGCTTTGATGCGGGAGCGTGCCGTTGGAGACGATGGCGACGGGTGTGTCGCCGCTGCGTCCGTGCGCCATCAGCTTTTCGGCGGTTTCGGCGGCTTTGAGCGTGCCCATATAGACGACCAGTGTTTGGTTGCTCAGGGCGAGCGTGCGCCAGTCGGGTTGGTGGCCGTCGTGTTTGCTGTGCCCGGTAACGAAGAGCGCGCTTTGGGCGCAGTCGCGGTGTGTCAGGGGGATGCCTGCGTAGGCGGTCGCGCCCAGTGCGGCGGTGATGCCGGGGATGATGCGGTAGGGGATGTTTGCCTGTCGCAAGACTTGGGCTTCTTCGCCGCCGCGCCCGAAAACGAAGGGGTCGCCGCCTTTGAGCCGGACAACGCGCAAACCTTGGCGGGCGTATTCGACAAGTAGGCGGTTGGTTTCTTCTTGTTGGACGTGGTGCGAGCCTGCGCGTTTGCCGACGCTGATTTTGTCCGCGTCTTTGCGCACCATGCTTAAGACGTCGTCTGAAACCAAGGCATCGTGGAACACGACATCCGCCGCCTGTATCGCCTGCAAAGCATGCAAGGTGAGCAGCCCTGCGTCGCCGGGGCCTGCGCCGACAAGGACGACTTCGCCTTTTGCCGCGCCGAAGCCGTCAAGCTGCGCGGCAAGCTCTGCTTCGGCGGCATCGAGGTTGCCTTGGGCGGCGAGCGCGTTAAAGCGGCTGTCAAACAGGTTTTCCCAAAAACGGCGGCGGTTTGCCGTGCCTTTGATTTTGGCTTTGACCGCGTTGCGCCATTTGCCTGCGAGCGCCGCCATTTGACCGGTGTGCAGCGGGATGAGCGTTTCGATGATTTGCCGCCACTTGCGCGCCAAAACCGGAGCGGTCGCGCCGCTGGAGACGGCGATTTTAAGCGGGCTTCGGTCGATGACGGCGGGGACGGTGAAGGAACACAAATCCGCGGTATCAACGGTGTTGCAGAGTTTCGCCCGCTGCTCCGCCGCTTGGAAAATACGGCGGTTGAAGGCGTAATCGTCGGTGGCGGCGACGGCGAAAAACACGCCGTCCAAGTCGTCCTCGTGAAATTCGCTGCCCAGCCATTCGATTTTGCCTTCGTCCACCCACTTTTGGAAAACGGGATTGAGTTCGCGGGCGACAACCCTGACCGCAGCTCCTGCCTGCAACAGGCTTTCGGCTTTGCGTTCCGCCACTTTGCCCGCACCCGCCAGCAGGACGGGGCGGCCGTTCAAATCGGCAAACAGGGGATAATGGTTCATGGCGTGTTCTCTTATTAAGCTATCGTTCCGCCCATCTTAAAATCCCGCAGGCTTCGGCGGAAAGAATGGTTTTTGCTTATCTTATCGAATTTGGTTATATGGTGGATTAAATTTAAATCAGGACAAGGCGACGAAGCCGCAGACAGTGCAGATAGTACGGCAAGGCGAGGCAACGCCGTACTGGTTTAAAGTTAATCCACTATATGTGCCGTTTCCGTTGCCGCGCGGCAAAGAGGTCGTCTGAAAACGCCAATCCCTTTTCAGACGACCCCGCCAATATAACGAAATCATCTTTGCTTCAAACAAACCATTCTTTCCGTTTTTCAGACGACCTCTTTAGAGTACCGCCTATCCGAGTTTTGCTAAAGAGAACAATATGTCTATTCAAAACCACCACCTAGACTGGCTCGAAGCCGAGTCCATCTACATCATCCGCGAAGTCGTCGCCGAGGCGAAAAATCCCGCGCTGCTGTTTTCCGGCGGCAAAGATTCCGTCGTTTTGCTGGCGCTGGCGGTCAAAGCGTTCAAACTCGAAGGTCGCCCGCTCAAGCTGCCGTTCAAGCTGCTGCATGTCGATACGGGGCACAATTACCCCGAAGTGATTCAGTTCCGCGATGAAACCGTGGCGCGCACGGGCGTGCAACTGGTGGTCGGCAGCGTCGAAGATTCCATCAAAAAAGGCACGGTCGTCCTACGCCGCGAAACCGATTCGCGCAACGCCGCGCAGGCGGTTACGCTGGTGGAAACCATTGAAGAACAAGGCTTTGACGCGCTGATGGGCGGCGCGCGGCGCGATGAGGAAAAAGCACGGGCGAAAGAGCGGATTTTCTCGTTCCGCGACGAGTTCGGACAATGGGACCCGAAAAGCCAGCGTCCCGAACTCTGGTCGCTCTACAATACGCGGCTCTTTAGCGGCGAAAACATGCGCGTGTTCCCCATTTCAAACTGGACGGAACTCGACATCTGGCAATACATCGCCCGCGAAAACCTCGCGCTGCCGCCGATTTATTACAGCCACAAACGTGAAGTCGTCGAACGCGGCGGGCTGCTCGTCCCCGTTACCCCGCTGACGCCGAAACGCGAAGGCGAAGTTTCCCAAATCCGCGACGTGCGCTTCCGAACCGTCGGCGACATTTCCTGCACCTGCCCCGTCGCCAGCACTGCCGCCACGCCCGAAGACATCATCGCCGAAACCGCGGCAGCCACCATCTCCGAACGCAGCGCCACGCGCATGGACGACCGCGTGTCTGAAGCGGCAATGGAAGAGCGCAAAAAGGCGGGGTATTTTTGAGCGGAGCAATCCGACCAAACCCGCGGCATTCACAATATTTATAGTGGATTAACTTTAAACCAGGACGGCGTTACCTCGCCTTGCCGTACTATCTGTACTGTCTGCGGCTTCGTCGCCTTGTCCTGATTTAAATTTAATCCACTATACATCTGAATGTTTCCCTGCCCAAGGTCGTCTGAAACCGATTTCAGACGACCTTTTATTGATACAAATCTAAAAAAACTATTTGCATCACACATGAACTTTAACCAAACAATGCCCCGCACCGCTCGCCCAAAGCGAGCGTTTGATTCCGACGCGGAAGCCGCGTATCCCCTTTTTTGCCTTCGGTTTTACCGCCCGTCCCGATTCCCATTTACCCGCCGTACACAGGATAACGATAAAACTGAAACAAACAATGAGTGTTATAATAAGTAAATCGACACACCCGACAGGTCGTCTGAAAAGGAGTAATCGACATGCCCCGACGCGTCTTTATCGTACACGGTTTTGAAGGCAATCCGCACGGCAACTGGTTTGACTGGCTCTCGGCACAAGTCCGCGCCGCAGGCTTCCAAGCCGACTCGCTGGCGATGCCCAATCCCGAACGGCCGACGGTTTCCTCGTGGCAGTTCGCCCTCGACCAAGTCATCGGCAAGCCCGACAAAAACACCTTTTTAGTCGGACACAGCCTAGGCTGCATCACCCTTCTGCACTTCCTCAGCCGTCAGCAGCCCGAAAAAATCGGCGGCTTGGTACTGGCGGCGGGATTCGCCGAACCCCTGCCCCCGCTGCCCGCCCTTGATGCCTACATCAAAGGCGCCGCGCCCGAATTCGACATCCTGCGCAAAATCCAAATGCCCAAACACTGCATCGTCTCCGACGACGACACCCACGTCCCGCCCGAACTGACCCTGGACATGGCGGACAAACTCAAAAGCCCCGTCACCCACATCGCCCAAGGCGGACACCTGATGGCATCCGACGGCTTTACAGAACTGCCGCAGGCTTGGGAAGCCTTAAAACCGATGCTGGAAGCCAAAGCCTGACCTCAAACAAAACAACCCGTCCGTACAAATCACGCATACTTGCTCCCAAACACAAACCCAATAAAATCAAACCCATAAAACCAAATACAACCCATTTCCCGATTCAAATAGCAAACAACTTTTTCAGACGACCCGCTTGACTTTGCCTCTTGAGGGTTTACAGTACGGTCTCGGATATTTTCTACAATCTAGGATGAAATCCTACAAGCATTTGTGTTTCGACATTTGGGCGTATCGTTGGCGTTGAAGTGTTGCGGCGGTTTGTCGGATTTCACGATATTTGCCCACAGAAAGGAAACCCTATGGAAACCCTCACGCTTCATATCGACGGGATGACTTGCGGCGGTTGCGTCAAAAGTGTTACCCGCATTTTGACCGGCATCGAAGGCGTAGCCAAAGCCGAAGTCAGTTTGGAAAACAAAAATGCCGTTATTGAATTCGATCCGGCGAAAACCAATGCGGCGGCGTTGATTGACGCTGTGGAAGACGGCGGATACGACGCGGCTTTGTGATTGCTTGCGAAAAGGTCGTCTGAAAACGGATTCCGGTTCATATAGAACCGAATCAGCCGTTTTCAGACGACCTTTTTTACGTTTTCGCCGGATATAGTGGATTAACTAAATCAGGACAAGGCGAGGTAACGCCGTACTGGTTTAAAGTTAATCCACTATAATCAAAACAAGATTCCGTCTCGGCGGCGGTCGTCTGAAAATGAAGCCTGCTTTTCAGACGACCTTATAACCAAAATTGATATCCGCCGAAGCAAACATTATTTCCGCTTTTTATTCTTTCGAGATAAAGTGCTTTGTAATCACTGCCTGTTCATGCTTTGTGCGTTACGTCCTCATCGGCAATGAATCGGGCGAATTGTTTTCCGAATTTTTCAGGAGTGTCGAATGAATATCCGCATACTGTCGCTGGCTGCCGCCATTGCCCTTTCCGCCTGCTCGCCCAAGAAGGCGGCTGCGCCGGCGGCAAACGGCAAGGGCATTACGCTTTTAAATGTGTCTTATGATGTGGCACGGGATTTTTACAAAGAATACAACCCGTTATTTATTAAAGAATATCAGGCAAAGCATCATGGCGAGTCTATTGAAATCCAGCAGTCTCACGGCGGCTCCAGCAAGCAGGCTTTATCTGTGGCGAACGGTTTGGCGGCGGACGTGGTGACCATGAATCAGACTTCCGACATCGAGCTGCTCGAACAAAAAGGCTTGGTCAAATCCGACTGGGCTAAACGCCTGCCCGACCAAGCCGTGCCTTACACCAGCACGACAGTTTTCCTCGTCCGCAAAGGCAATCCGAAGCAAATCAAGGATTGGAACGATTTGACCAAAGACGGGGTAAAAATCGTACTCGCCAACCCGAAAACCACGGGCAACGGCCGCTACGCCTTTTTGGGCGCATACGGCTACGGTTTGAAGGCGTTTGGCGGAGATGAAGGCAAAACCAAGGAATTTGTCGCTGCTTTGTTGAAAAACACGCCGGTATTTGAAAGCGGCGGCAGGGCGGCAACGACGACGTTCAGTCAGCGCAATATCGGCGATGTTTTGATTACTTTTGAAAACGAGGCGAATCATGTCAGCAAAAAACTGACTCAAGATCAATTTGAGATTGTTTACCCGAGCTACACGATTTTGTCGGAAACGCCGGTTGCCGTCGTGGACAGCGTGGCGGATAAAAAAGGTACGCAGCAGGCGGCGCAGGAATATCTGTCCTACCTTTGGAGCAAACCCGCCCAAGAGCTTGCCGCCAAATTGTATCTGCGTCCGCGCGACAGCGAAGTCCTCGCCGCACACAAAGCTGATTTTCCGGATATCGAAACGTTCAATCCGAATGAAAAATTCAGCACATGGCCGGAAATCATGAAGAAATATTTTGCCGACGGCGGCTTGGTGGACCAGCTCTCGCCCAAACGCTAAAAGAAACAATCCGCCCAACCGGCACGCCTTGTGCCCTACCCGCTTCGGCTTGCCAAACAGGCGCAAACAGCCCGAAACCTTTTTTCAGTCAGGTTTCGGGCTGCTTCGTTTTTGAATGAACGGCATCTTTTCAGACGACCTCGTCCATCAAACTTGGCACATCATTTCACACACGGATTGTCCAAAACGACCGAGACATCGCGTTCGGCTTTGTTCATATAAGTCATGCGGACTTTTTTGCCTTTGAATTCTGCCTTGACGACGGATTCGAGCGTGGCGACATCTTGGATGAAGCCGAATTTTTTGTCTTTTGCGGAAATGAATTTGACCGGTTTTTCATGAAACAGCGAGTAGAAAGACACGCCTTGATTATCTGCGGTCACGGCGCATTGCGTTTTGCTGTCGGTGGCGATGACAGAGGAAAGCGTATGGGGCTTGTGGGTACGGTCGGCGAAGGTGGTGTAGGAAACATACGATCCAAGACTGACTTTCAATGCAAGGGTATTGCCAAGCCATTTATAGCTTGTCCTGTCTTCGGGAAGATTTTTTTCGATGGCTTTTTTGCCTACAAAGAAAGAGCATTCTTGGGTTTTGTGGTTGCAGACTTTTCTGACGCTGAACTGCTTGTCCGGAGAAGTAATGATGGTTGCGGCGGCAAGGCTGTTTGCGCTTGCTGCGGCGAACACACAGCTTAAAAGAAGTGAGCGGATGGGAAGGGACGGTTTCATTTTTTGTTTGGTGTATCGGTTGGTTTTTTAATCTTGATTGAGCGGGTTTGAATGCAATGGCGCACTCAATATGCCTGCGGCGGAATGGCCGCCGATATGTTGATTTCAATCCACAAAACAGATAATCCGAAGGTCGTCTGAAACTGCTTTTTGGCGTTTCAGACGACCTATAGTGGATTAACTTTAAACCAGTACGGCGTTGCCTCGCCTTAGCTCAAAGAG